>CAZQFD010000022.1:0-11139 GCA_964592535.1 uncultured Lachnospiraceae bacterium
GATCTTCAGGCTTTGGAGAGGCCGCTTTCAGGGCTTCTGCCAGGGAAGCTCTCAGGATATTTAGTAAGGCTGGCGCTTCAAAAGGCAGCGGAAAGAGCGGGAGGGGCCGAGACGAGCGCCGAAAAAGCCGAGATCGACAGCCATCTCGCTTACACGGCGGATGAGATAGATAAGGAGATATTTATAAAAGCCCTCTTTGATGTGATAAGAGATCTTCGATCTCCTATAATCAAGACGGTCGGGTTTCAGCACAGCCAATGTGCGAGCGGAGGAGTCTCCACCTTGGAGGTGGATGAGCATACCATGGAGTCGAAGCTTCATAAAGGGATATATTTTTGCGGTGAGCTCCTCGATGTAGACGGTATATGCGGAGGCTATAATCTTCATTTTGCGTGGGCCTCGGGTTTCTTGGCAGGAAAAGCAGCGGCACAATATAGATATGGGCCTCGAGCTTGACAACAACAGTCGGCTCGAGGTATCTTAACCTCGAAAAGATGATCGCAGCTGTTTGAAAGGAGGGCAGAAAGCTTGAAGAACGAAGCTGTTCTTGCGGCGCTCGGGAGGCGCGACTACGACATAAGCATAAACGACGTAAAGATAGTGAATGTCTTTAACGATACCATCACTCCGGGCTGTGTCGGTATAGCGGGAGGCAAGATCGCGTATATAGGCGCTCCCGATGAAAAGCTCCCGGCAAGGGAAGAGATAGACGGAAAAGGGGATTTCCTGATCCCGGGCTTTGTGGACTCGCATATGCACCTTGAGAGCAGCATGCTGAGACCTGAGTATTTTGCGGAGAGACTGCTGACCCTCGGAACGACCGCGGTCTGCGTGGATCCTCATGAGATTGCGAATGTAGCAGGCAAGGAAGGCATAGCCTATCTGATAGACGCCTGCAAGACATTACCTCTTAAGGTATTCATCATGGCGCCATCCACCATACCCTCCGCTCCAGGCTTTGAGGACGCGGGATATGAGATGGATGCCGATGAGATGTCAAAGCTCCTTAAGATGGACGGGATCTACGGTCTCGGAGAGGTCATGGATTTTAACGGTATAGCGGACGGAGAGGAGCATATCCACGGCGTTGTGGAAAGGGCCGCCGAGACAGGCTGCATACTTGACGGCCATGTGGCGCTCCTTGAGGGCAAGAGGCTTCAGATCTTCAGAGCCGCGGGCATAGACAGCGACCATACTATAGGAGAGCCGGAAAAGTTAAAAGAGGAGCTCGCACTCGGATTTACCGTACAGGTGCAGCTACATAAGATCCATCCGGAGCTTATGCGGGTCATGAACGAGGCTAAGGTCAAGGATAAGATATGCTTGGTGACAGACGATGTGCCTCTTAGCAGGCTCATGAAAGAAGGACACCTTAACCATGTCGTGGAAGCAGCTATAGAGGCTGGTCTCGAAGAGAAGCTAGCGATACGTGCCGCCACGATAAACGGGGCGATGAGGCTCCGTCGCTACGATCTCGGGGGTATAGCCCCGGGGCTTTGCGCGGATCTTCAGCTCGTAGAGGATATAAGACATCCCAAGGCCAGGATAGTGATCTGCGACGGAAAGAAGATAGCGGAGGACGGAAAGCTCCTCATAAAGCTTCCCAAGTCGGATGTGCCTGAGGGCCTTTATCATACGATGGATAAGAGGCCGGTGACGGAGGATGAGTTTGAGATAAAATGCCCCGTGTCCTTGGGCTTTAAGGGGGGTCACGCGAGCTTCAACCTCATTTCGGAGAACGGAGTGAGCTTGTTTACGGAGCACGAGACGGCAGAGCTTCCGCTATCTGATGAAAAAGACGGCTACGCCGTACCTGATACCGATGGGTATCTCAGGATGGCGGTATTCAACCGTTACGGAAAAGAGCAGAGGGGCCTCGGCCTCATAAAGGGCATGGGGATGCCTAAAGGAGCTGTCGCTATCACCTACAGTCATGACTCTCATAACCTCACCGTATTCGGCGGGAATATAAAGGATATGGCGGTCGCGGCGAATGAGCTCATAGCCTGCGGAGGCGGGATCTGCGCGGTAAGGGACGGAAGCGTCACGGATCTCGTAAAGCTCCCTATCGGAGGGTTGCTCTCCGAGGAAAGGCCTGAGGCGCTTGCGGTGGCCATGGATAAGTTGCTCTCATCCTGCGGGGAGATGGGATTTAAGCATGAGGATCTGAGCTCCTTCTTTACACTTATGGCGCTCGTGGTATCGCCCAATATAAAGCTCTCCGATAAAGGTCTGATAGACGTGGCGCGTAAATGCTTCCTGCCGCTGTTTTATGATATAAGAGAAGGAAGGTAAGTGGGACGAGGGGAAACTTCGGTGCCCCGAAATTTTCAAAAAATCGATTGACACAGCTCGAGGCTTGCGTTATACTTACAGGCGTGTCGGCGAAAGCCGTGCGACATCAGCTCGAGGCGTGGCTCAGCTTGGTAGAGCGCTGCGTTCGGGACGCAGAGGTCGCGTGTTCGAATCACGTCGCCTCGATTTGGACGGCCTTGTAGTCAAGCGGTCAAGACGTCGCCCTCTCACGGCGAAGGCCCGGGTTCGATTCCCGGCAAGGTCATAAAAGCTCACAGATAGGCTCTGTGAGTTTTTTTGTGTAACTCTTTCTTATGGAGGAGATTTCTGCTATATTTATATTAAGCAGATAAAGTTTGGCGGATTTAAGTCTGTGAATCACCAGATCATCGGGAGAAAGGATGGATCACAGCGGTGTGTACCGCTTTGATCGGGAATTGATATGACATACGATCTTATCATAGTAGGAGCCGGTCCCGCGGGGCTTGCGGCCGGTATATACGCGGCGAGATACGCTCTTAAGACGCTCATCATCGAAAAGGCCCAGGACGGAGGGCAGATCTCTCAGACTGCGGAGATAGAGAACTACCCCGGCCTTCGTACAGATATAGAGGAGAGCGGCCTCACGCTCACCGAACGCATGACCGAGCAGGTGAAGCGCTTCGGAGCGGAAAGAGTCATGGATGATATAAAGAGCTTCGATCTGAAGGGAGATATAAAGCGCCTTGAAGGTATAGGCGGCAAGGTCTACGAAGCCAAGACCGTCATCCTTGCCATGGGAGCGCATTTTAGGAAGATTGGCTGTAAGAACGAGGAAAAGTTCACCGGCATGGGTATCTCCTTCTGCGCTACCTGCGATGCCAACTTTTTTAGGGGCTTAGAGGTCTATGTCGTAGGCGGAGGCGATTCCGCGCTTGAAGAGGCCATGTACCTTACGAAGTTCGCGAGGAAAGTCACGGTCATCCATAGGAGAGACGAGCTGAGAGCGGCAAAGCTCATAAGAGAAAAGGCCTTCAAGAACGAAAAGCTCCATTTCATCTGGGACAGCGTGGTAGACGAGGCTCTCGGTACGGATGTGCTTAACGGTATAGTGATCAAAAATGTAAAGACAGGCGAACTCACTACTATCAAGGCCGATGAAAAAGACGGCATGATAGGTATGTTCGGCTTCTTAGGCATGATACCAAATACGGAGGCTCTCGCAGACAGCGGCGTGGAGCTTAAGGACGGCTATATCCTGACTGACGAGACGACAAAGACGAACTTAGACGGGGTGTTCGCGGCGGGAGACATAAGGGTCAAAGAGCTGCGTCAGGTCGTGACCGCGGTCTCGGACGGTGCGGTAGCGGCTTATCAGGCAGAAAAATACATATCTTCCAAAGACGAAGCATAAGTACGTTGTTCGGAGAGACATATGGCATATCAGATATTTACTGATGCGACCTCGGACATAGATCTCGAGCTGTTAAATAGGCACCCCAACATCGAGATCATCCCGATGGATGTGATCGTAGATGACAGAAAGTATACCTACGGACCATACGGAGACCTCAAGGCAGAGGATTTTTACAAGATGTTGAAGGAAGGCAAGTACGCCCGCACATCTCAGATAAATCCGGAGGTATACATGAAGTACTTTGAGGAGAAGCTCAGTCAGGGCATAGATGTGCTCTACCTTTGTTTCACTTCGGGGCTTTCAGGCACATATAATACAGTCAGCCTTTGCGCTAAGGAGCTTGCGGAGACCTATCCCGAAAGGGACGTCATCTGCATAGATACGCTCTGTGCGGGTCCCGGCGAAGGACTGTTGGTCATAGAAGCGGCCAAGCGTCAGGAGGAGGGCTATACTCTCTATGAGCTGGCGAGGTGGGTAGAGACCCATAAACGCTATATGGGGCACTGGTTCACTGTAGACACCTTGGAATACTTAAGGCGTGGAGGCCGTATCTCGACACTTGCGGCAGCGGCGGGTACCGTACTTCAGATAAGACCGCTCCTTACCGTGAACAGCGAAGGGAAGCTCAGTATCGTAGAAAAATGCCGTGGAGCTAAACGCACGAAGAACGCCCTCTTGGAGAGATTTAAGGAGCGGTGGGATCCCGGTATGGGCGACCTCATCTTGGTAGGCTACAGTGATAACAGAAAAGCTGCAGAGGATCTAAAGGCGTCTGTCCTTGAACTGGCCCCCAAAGCTCAGATACATATCACGGAGATCGGCCCCGTCATAGGTTCGCATACAGGCCCCGGTTTTTTGGGATTCGTGTTCTGGGAGAACGTGAGCCATTGAGATAAGGCTCGTAAGCCAAAGGGCGAAAGGCTGTCATAAAGGATCTCGCGCTTTAAGATCCTAAGACTGTTGAGATGTTTTTATCCATTTGATACAATAATACAGTAAGCGAGTCTTTTTCGGAAAGGAAAGCATATGCCTGATTCACGAGAGTATATCATAGAAGATATACCGATAGCTCCTCTCAAGCTCGCGGCTCATATCAGTGCGAGGCCCCTTGCGGAAAAGGTAGACCGACATCTGGTCGGGTTCCGTAAGAATGACTACAGGTACCTAAAAGAGAACTATAAGGACAGCCTTCTCCTAAAAGGCTTCGCTCCCGATACCTTTCTTTTGGACCTCGAATGTCCCCGATTCGGATCTGGCGAAGGCAAGGGCGTCATAAAGGAGTCCACGAGAGGCGTGGACGAATTCGTTATCTGTGACGTTACGAATCATTCTAACACCTATATGGTAAACGGGTTCCTGAATCATATGTCCCCCGATGACAATTATCAGGATATGAAACGCATAATCGGCGCTTCGGTGGCGAGGGCCCATAGGGTCAATGTCATCATGCCGTTTTTGTATTCATCGAGGCAGCATAAGCGTACGAAGCGGGAGTCCCTGGATTGTGCCATGGCGCTCACAGAGCTGGTAAATATGGGTGTAAAGAACATCATCACCTTCGACGCGCACGATCCGAGAGTGCAGAACGCCATACCACTCTCAGGCTTTGACAATATCATGCCTACATATTCCTGCGTAAAGGCCATGCTGAAGTACGATCCCAATCTGTCCATAGACAAGGACAGCTTCATGGTCATCTCGCCGGATGAGGGCGCGATGAACAGGGCCGTCTATCTCGCCAACAACCTCGGCGTGGATATGGGTATGTTCTATAAGCGAAGGGATTATTCAAAGGTCATAAATGGACGAAATCCCATCGTGGCGCATGAGTTCTTGGGCAGCTCGGTAGAGGGCAAGACCGTCCTCATAGTGGATGATATGATCTCCTCGGGAGACTCTATGCTGGATACGGCCAGAGAGCTCAAAGATAAGAAGGCAAAGCGCGTCATAGTCTGCTGTACCTTTGGGCTCTTCACCTCAGGCCTTGAGAAGTTCGACGAGTACTATGAAAAGGGATATATAGACTGCGTTATCACGACCAATCTGAACTACCGCCCTGAGGCGATATATTCAAAGCCGTGGTACTGTGAGGCCGACATGAGCAAATATCTGGCCTCTATCATCAATTCCTTCAATTATGACATATCGCTGAAACACGCCACCTCCTCGGTAAAGCGCATACAAAAGCTCCTGAAAGGACATAAGAGCGACGGCTACGAATACGAGGGGAGCATATTTGACGATATACGATAATAGCTATCAAAACGGAGTAAAGACACTTGAGTGAGATATTGAAAGGACTTAACGACAGACAACTTGAGGCAGCGGAGCACACAGAGGGCCCGCTGCTTATTTTAGCGGGCGCGGGGTCCGGTAAGACGAGGGTCCTCACATATAGGATAGGACATCTCATCGAAAATGGCATCATGCCTTGGCAGATCCTCGCGATCACCTTTACGAATAAGGCCGCCGAGGAGATGAGAGAAAGGGTGGACAGTCTGTTGCCGGGCACGGGAGCGGACGTATTCGTATCGACCTTCCATTCCCTCTGCGTCACCATACTGCGAAGAGATATAGATAAGCTCGGCTACGGTCGGGACTTTACTATCTATGATACGGACGACCAACGCACTCTTATGCGTGAGGTGATAAAAACTCTGAACCTCGATACCAAGACCTATCGGGACAGAGCCATGCTGTCTGCGGTCTCCTCCCGAAAAAATGAGATGGTAACGCCTGAGATGTTCGCGAAAGACGCCGCGGACTTTTACGACCGCAATGTCGCCCGTATCTACAGCGAATATCAAAAGCGCCTTAAAAAGAACAACGCCGTGGACTTTGACGACCTTTTGCTCCTTACGGTAAAGCTCTTTAAGGAACAGCCCGACGTCCTTATGGGATGGCAGGAGAGATTTCACTATATCATGGTGGACGAATATCAGGATACGAACGGCGTGCAGTTCGAGCTGGTGCGTATGCTGTCCGCGAGATATAAGAACCTCTGCGTGGTGGGGGACGACGACCAGAGCATATACAGGTTCAGAGGGGCGGATATAGAAAATATACTGAGCTTCGAAAGATCCTTTCCGGGAGCTAAGGTCGTGAAGCTCGAGCAAAATTATCGCTCCACGAAAAATATCTTAAATGCCGCGAATGAGGTCATAAGATATAATAACGGCAGGAAGCCGAAACGCCTTTGGACAGACAATGACGCGGGAGAGCTTCCGACATTTACGGAATATCCTGACGCTAAGGCTGAAGCCGAGGCGGTCATAATAAAAGCGCACGACGGAGCTTTCCCGCTCAATGAACAGGCCGTGCTCTACCGCACGAATGCCCAGTCAAGACTCTTTGAGGAGGCTTGCATAAGACATAACGTGCCTTATAAGATAGTGGGAGGGGTGAACTTCTATCAAAGACGTGAGATAAAGGATATGCTCTCATATCTGAGGCTCGTCGCGAATGGTGTAGACGATCTCGCTCTTGCCCGTATCATAAACGTCCCTAAACGTGGGATCGGAGCGACGACAGTAGACAACCTCAGGTCCTTCGCTGCGGCAAGGGGCCTAAGTATGTATAACGCTATCTCGAAACTCGAGGACAGATCCTCCGCGGCTTCAAAGAGGCTCCTATCATTCAAAGACCTCATAGAACGCTTTAGAGAAAGGACTGAGAGCGGCGAGCTCGGTATCACGGAGCTCATCGAAGCGGTGAGAGATGAGACGGGCTACTCCGATGAGCTGAAAAAAGAGGGCGAGATAGAGAGCAAAACAAGGCTTGAAAATATCGATGAGCTCATAAATAAGGCCTCAGATCATGATGACAGTGAGGGAACAGGCATGGAAGGACTCTCTCATTTCCTTGAGGAAGTCTCCCTGGTAGCGGATATAGACAGCCTTTCGGATAGCGATGCTGCGCTGCGCCTTATGACCTTGCATGGCTCGAAGGGACTTGAGTTCGATCGCGTATTCCTCTGCGGCATGGAAGAGGGGATTTTCCCGTCTTCGGCCAGCATAAATTCCGATGACCCGGAGTCGGAGGTAGAGGAGGAGAGAAGGCTCTGCTATGTAGGTATAACGAGGGCAAGGAAGGTACTTTGTATGACCTCGGCGAAAGAGAGGATGGTAAACGGTGAGACACGCTATACGAAGGTCTCACGCTTCATAGAGGAGATACCTGATGAATGTCTCAAAAAGGACATGATGAAACGAAGGCCGGCGTCATGGGAGGACGAGGATGATGACTACGACTCACCTTTTCCGAAAAGAGGCTTCGCGAAAAGAAGTCCCTTCGCGGAAAGCTACGGAGGCTTCGGAAAAAGAGTCGAAAAAGAGAACGTGGACGGACGCGTACGGAACGGCTCTTACGATGGCTCTTTGAGCCTTTCCGGAAACGGATCCGGTAGAGGCGGAAGCTATATTGCTCCTTCAAACGGGCGTATCATCGGAAAGTACGGTTCGCTTGACCATAGCTTTGTAAAGAAAAGGTCCCCAAGGGCCGCTTCCCTTAGCTCGCTCTCAAAAGGCGTGCCAAAGAGCGAAGGCGGACTTGACTATAAGGTAGGAGACAGAGTAGGCCATATCAAATTCGGACAAGGCACCGTGATGGAGATAAAAGAAGGCGCGAGAGATCATGAGGTCACGGTGGAATTTGACGGAGGCGATATAAGGCGTATGTTCGCGGCCTTCGCAAAACTCAAAAAGCTTTGAAGCAGATGAAGCTGACTTAAAAAGCGGATCCATATCTTTGAAAACAGATCACGCGCGCCTCTTAGAGAGGCGGATCAGGCATTTAATTTTTGGAATGATAACAACTTTCTCGGCTTGTTAGACATTGGCATGTCGATGTGATATACTTTAGGAAATAAAGACTCGGGAGGTAGACTATGGACAACAGATTTGCCGATATGCTAGCCGCTCTAAGGAGCGACACCAGAGACGGATTGGATGAGTTTGCGGCTAAGATAAAGCTCAAGCAAATGCTTGATGAGGAGGAAGATAAAAACAGGCTTTTTAAGACCATCGGTATAGTAGTAGCGGCCATAGCTGTCATCGCTTTTGCCGCGTATATGGTTTATCTCGTTTACAGGATGCTGAGGCCTGATTACCTTGACGATTATGATGACTACGACTACGACTACGACTATGACGTGGACGACTTAGATGATGAAGCGGATGAAGTAGCCGTTGAAGGCGACGATGACGAAACTCCGAGGGATGATCCGGCTGTATGGATATAACGAATGACAGACACGAGTGCAGCCTCCACGGTATCTGTGGGGGCTGTGCGTTTTATGACTGCACTTACGCGGAACAGCTCGATATAAAGGATAAAAAGCTGAGAGAGCTGCTCGCGGCAGCCGGCTGTGATATGAAAAATTATGAGGGGATGAAAGGAAGCCCTCTTATTTTCGGTTACAGGAACAAGATGGAGTTCAGCTTCGGGGACTCATGTAAGAACGGTCCCCTGACCTTGGGCCTTCATAAGAAAAAAAGCTTTTATGATGTGGTGGACACGGACGGCTGCCTCATAAATCATGAGGATTTCAATGTCATAAAGAGCATAACGAGAGGATACTTCAACGACCTCGGTATCACCTATATGGACAAGCGCTCGCATAAGGGGTATCTGAGGCACCTTATGGTGCGAAGGGGCATAAACACTAAAGAGATACTCATAGACCTTGTGACTACCACCCAGCCTCTTATACCCGTTATGGGGCATAAGCTCATAAACGATCCCGTCCTCTACGACCCTAAAGCCGCCGCCGAGGGAAAGACAGCGCCTTCCGATTCGGTCAATGTCTACGATGAGAAGACCACGCTCGATATGTGGCTGGATCTCATATTAAAGGCCGAAAAAGAGGGCCGTATAGAGGGGACTGTAAAGGCGGTCCTGCATACCAAGAACGACCGCCCGTCCGACGCCATCGTAAATGAGGCCACAAAGATCCTCTATGGAGACGACTGTATCTACGAGGAGCTTTGCGGACTGCGTTTTAAGATAAGTCCATTTTCTTTCTTCCAGACCAATACAAAGAGTGCGAAGCTCATCTATGACACCGCGATCTCCTATATATCGGATGAGCTCGATGAAAGCGCGACGGTCTATGATCTCTTCAGCGGCACGGGCACCATAGCGCAGATATTGGCGCCCCATGTAAAGACGGCCATAGGCGTAGAGATCGTGGCGGAGGCCGTAGATGCCGCGAGAGAGAACGCCGCGATGAACGGTCTTACGAACTGCGAGTTTTTCTGCGGGGATGTGTTCGAGGTGCTGAGCGGACTGAAAGAAAGGCCTGATGCGATCGTGCTGGATCCTCCGAGAGACGGAGTGTCTAAAAAAGCCTTGGATCTCATATGTTCCTATGGCGTACCGAAGCTCGTCTACATAAGCTGTAAGCCGCAAAGCTTCGTAAGAGATCTCGCTGTACTGAATGAAAAGGGCTATGCTTTTGAGCGCGCTGCTGCTGTGGATCAGTTCCCATGGTCGAACAATGTGGAGCTGGTCTCGTTGCTTAGCTTGGATACTTAAATATACGGCGAGAACTCTGATAAAATCTACCTTGCCTGTCTCAATGGATCTGTGATATAAATGAAGCAGATACAGATAAATGGAACGAAGGAAGCTCGCGGCTTTATATATCGCGAGTGAAGGGTAAAAAAGGATGGACGACAAACGTTATGAGACCTTCATCAGGCTCATCATGGCATTTGATGCCGGAATAGATCTTTCGATAGAGTATGACTCTCTTTTACATAATTATAACGGCACCATCCTTTATCAGGCAGAATCGCAGATGATAAAGTTCATAGGTGATAATCCGGGCATAACCGCCACGGAGATCTCGAATATACAGAAAAAGACGGGTAGCGCATCTTCTCAGCTCATACGAAAGCTCCGAAAAAAGGGATATGTGATTCAAAAGCGGGATAAACAGAACAATCGCTGCTATAATCTTTTCCTCACGGATGAAGGAGAAAGGATATATCAAGATCATAAGATATTCGAGGAGAGATGTTATATGCGAAGTTTTGAAAGCCTCAAGCGGTTCAGTGATAAAGAACTTGAGACTTATATAGCCATCCAAAAATGTCTAAACTCGACTTTTGAGCTTGATGTGGAGGAGAGCAGAGAGGTCAACATTGATAATGGGGGAAAGCCAGCCTAGGGTCGCGCTTCCTCTTTATCCGTATCAGGGAGGCTGTGTGATATTTGCAGGCTCCTTTTCTTTCGGAATGTCTTGTTAAAAATTAGGCAACTTTACGCAAAAACAAGACCAAAACTTAGTCAAAACAGCAAAAATATAATCACCTATTGATATATTTATGTCAAAAATAATACAATTAAGCTGTCAAACAAAAGTGAATGATCCGCCGAGATGCAGTATATCTGTACCTGATGTTTATGCCCTTAGGCATCGCCTATATATATCAAGGCGGATAAAG
>CAZQFD010000023.1:0-11087 GCA_964592535.1 uncultured Lachnospiraceae bacterium
GATTGAAGATCGTCAGGATAAGAAGATAGCCTGCCTTGAGGAGATAGCCTATCTCAATGGCTGGATAAGCCGAGAGAAAGTCATGGAGTCCTATGAGATATTGAAGAAGAATCAATACGGCAAATATCTGAAAGACGTACTCGACGGCAAATATGTGGATAAGCTCTAGGAAAAGAGGCCGTGATGTACATCCCTAACGACGACGCCATGCTGCTCAGCATGATAAATATGAAACTGAGAGATACCTATGGGGATTTTGAGGCCCTCTGCAAGGAGGAAGATATAGATAAGGATGAGCTCATAAGGCGGCTCTCCTCGGCAGGCTTTAGCTATGACAGAGAGCACAACTGCTTTTTATAAAATATACGACGGAGTAAAAAGATGAAGATGATAGTCACCGGCGGAGCCGGTTTTATCGGGAGCGTGATGGTACAGTATCTTGTAAAGACCTATCCCGAAGATACGGTGATAAACTTAGATAAGCTCACTTACGCAGGCAACCTTGAGAATCTAAAACCTGTGGAGGCGGAGCCGAATTACAGATTCATAAAAGGTGACATCACTGACAGGGCCTTTATATTTAAGCTCTTTGAGGAGGAAAAGCCCGATGTGATAATAAACTTCGCCGCCGAATCCCATGTAGACCGCTCGGTGGAAGATCCCGAGGCGTTCGTGATGACGAACGTGGTAGGTACTACTACACTGCTCGACGCCTGCCGCGAATACGGCATAACTCGTTATCACCAAGTGTCTACGGATGAGGTATACGGAGATCTGCCGCTCGATAGACCAGATCTTTTCTTTACAGAGACGACGCCGCTCCACGCATCAAGCCCCTATTCTGCGTCAAAGGCCTCGGCTGATATGTTCGTAATGGCCTACTATAGGACCTACGGGCTGCCCGTGACGATCTCACGCTGCTCGAACAACTACGGCCAATATCAATTTCCAGAGAAGCTCATACCGCTCATGATAAGCAGGGCGCTCGAGGATAAGGAACTGCCCGTCTACGGAGACGGTGCGAACGTAAGAGATTGGCTCCATGTGGAAGATCACTGCAAGGCCGTGGATCTGATCGTAAGAGGCGGAAGGCCCGGAGAGATATATAATATCGGCGGGCACAATGAACGCACGAACCTTCAGGTCGTAAAGACGATACTCGGCGTGCTCGGAAAGCCCGAGTCTCTTATAAAATATGTGAAGGACAGGCCGGGACATGATAGAAGATATGCTATAGATCCCGAAAAGCTTGAGACAGAGCTCGGCTGGAAGCCCGTATATGATTTCGATACGGGCATAAAGCAGACGATAGATTGGTACCTGAAAAACAGGGACTGGTGGGAGCGTATAATCTCTGGAGCATATCAGGACTATTTTAAAGAAATGTATAAGGACAGGGTCTGAAGATGAAGACATTCGTGACAGGCGCGAAAGGTCAGCTGGGACATGATCTTATGGCGGAGCTTCGCGGACGTGGCATAGAAGTAGTCGGAGCAGATATAGAGGAGATGGATATCACAGACGGGGAGGCCGTAGAGCGCGTCATAAAGGAAGCCGATCCTGACGCGGTCATACACTGCGCCGCGTGGACGGCGGTAGACGCGGCGGAGGACGCCCCCGAGGTCTGCCGAAGGGTCAATGCTCTCGGCACGGAGAATGTGGCGAAGATCTGCGGAGAGCTTGGGGTTCCGCTCATGTATTTCTCAACGGATTATGTCTTTAACGGACAGGGTACGAGGCCGTGGGAGCCCGAGGACGGACCGGATCCGATCGGAGTCTACGGAAAGACGAAGTACGAGGGGGAGGTCGCGGTAAGGCGATACGTCCCCGATAAGCACTTCATACTTCGTATACAGTGGGTCTACGGTATAAACGGCAAAAATTTTGTAAAGACCATGCTGTCTCTCGCGGGGACGCATAAAAAGCTCACCGTAGTGAACGACCAGGTCGGAAGCCCGACCTATACTCCGGATATAGCATATCTTGCGGTCGATATGATACTCACCGACAGATACGGTACCTATCATGTGGCAAACAGTGGATATTGCTCATGGTATGACTTTGCGAAAAAGATATTCGAGCTTACCGGAAAAGACGTAGAAGTAATACCGGTGAGCAGCGAGGAATATGCCGCTAAAGCCAAGCGCCCCTATAACTCGCGCATGGATCTCTCTAAGGTAGAAAAAAACGGCTTCACTCCACTCCCGCCTTACGAGGACGCGCTTAGGCGCTATCTTAAGGAACTGGAAAGGGAGGGCCTGTTATAATGGGCAGATATTTTGGGACGGACGGTTTTAGAGGCGAGGCCAATGTAGACCTAAAGGTGACGGACGCGTTCAAGGTGGGACGCTTCCTCGGATGGTATTATAAGAGCCTAAACGCGGACAGACGCTGTCGGATCCTCATAGGTAAGGACACGCGGAGATCCTCTTATATGTTTGAGGACGCGCTCTCCGCTGGGATCACGGCCTCGGGAGCGGACGCATACCTCATGCACGTCACCACGACGCCTTCGGTAGCTCATATAACGAGGGTGGACGGCTTTGACTGCGGGATAATGATCTCCGCCTCGCATAATCCCTATTATGACAACGGCTTAAAGGTCATAAGCGGGAGCGGCGAGAAGATAGACGATGAGACGATAGAAGAGATAGAGGGCTATCTGGACGGAAAGCTAGAAGAGCTTCCGCTCGCAAGGCGCGAGGAGATAGGCTCCACGGTAGATTATGCCGCGGGCAGGAATCGCTATATAGCTTATCTTATAGCCACGGTCGAACATTCCTTTAAAGGCATAAACGTAGCCTTAGACTGTGCGAACGGGTCGGCCTCGTCTATAGCGAAGCCCGTTTTCGACGCTCTGGGAGCCAAGACTCACGTCATGGCCAATGAGCCGAACGGCATCAATATAAATAAGGGCGTAGGCTCCACGCATATAGAGGGGCTTAGGGAGCTGGTGGTAAGGGAAGGCTGTGATATAGGCTTTGCCTTTGACGGTGACGCGGACCGCTGTCTTTGCGTAGACGAAAAGGGCGAGGTGATAAACGGAGATCAGATAATGTACGCCTGCGGCAAACTGATGAAAGAAGAAGGCGAGCTTAAAGACGATCTGATCGTAGTCACGGTCATGTCGAACTTCGGTCTTTTCAAGGCCCTCGAGCGCGAGGGGATAAAGTACGAAAAAACGGACGTGGGGGACAGGTTCGTATACGAGTGTATGCAAAAGAATGGCTGTTCTTTAGGCGGAGAGCAGTCCGGGCATATCATCTTTTCAAAATTCTCCACGACAGGAGATGGCATACTTACAGCGCTCCGCTTCATGGATGCTATGCTTGAGAAAAAGTGCGCGGCCTCAAAACTCACCGAGGGTTGTCCCATGTATCCGCAATGCCTAAAAAATATAGAAGTCGAGGACAAAGAAGCCGTGCTCCGAAGCGAAGCCGTGAAGACTTCTGTTGCGGAGGCCGAAAGGAAGCTTGGTGATACGGGACGTATACTCGTGAGGAAGTCGGGCACCGAGCCCGTCATAAGGGTCATGGTAGAGGCTCCCTCAAAGGAAGAGTGCGAGAGCTTGGCCGATTCGGTCATTGATGTCATCAGGAAGGAAAGATCTGCTGATTAAATGCTTGACTACAAGAGATACAGACCTGAAGAGGGATTTACATATAAGGACAGGACTTGGGTGGACAAGGTCATAACTAAGCCCCCAAGGTGGTGCTCCGTGGACTTAAGAGACGGGAATCAGGCTCTCGTAAGACCCATGAACGTGGACGAAAAGATAGAGTACTTCCTCATGCTCTGTGAGCTTGGGTTCAAAGAGATAGAGGTAGGATTTCCCGCGGCCTCACAGATGGAGTTCGACTTTATAAGGCAGCTCGCGGATCGAAAGCTCATACCGGACGATGTATACATACAGGTCATCACCCAATGCAGGAAAAACCAGATCATAAAGACCTTCGAAGCTATTGAAGACATACCGAAGGTCATTTTCAACATATATAATTCCATCTCAAGGCTACAAAGAGATGTCGTGTTCCATAAGGATCAGGGCGAGGTAAAATATATAGCCACCAGCGCCGCGAAGCTCGTAAAAGAGCTGAGATGGGAGCGAGGCTTTGAAGGCGAGTTTGCATTGGAATATACCGCTGAATCCTTCAGCGGAGCGGATATAGGGTTTGCGCTGGATATATGTGAGGCGGTGAAAGAGATATGGACACCAAGTGTCCATAACCCTATGATAATAAATCTGCCCGCTACCATGGAAGACCATATGCCGCACGTTTATGCGGATATGATAGAGTGGATGAGCGACAATCTATCGGACAGAGACAGCTTCACGCTGAGCATACATCCTCACAATGACAGAGGTACGGGAATAGCGGCCTCGGAGCTCGGACTGCTCGCAGGAGCGGAGAGGATAGAGGGGACTCTCTTCGGAAACGGCGAGAGATCCGGAAACAGCGACCTTATGGTACTGGCCTATAATATGTTCTCTCAAGGCATAGACCCGGGGCTCGCGCTCGAGGACGAGCCTAAGATACAGGAGATATATGAACGCTGTACGGGGATGAAGGTACATGAACGTCACCCCTACGCGGGTAAGCTCGTATTCACGGCCTTTTCAGGCTCTCATCAGGATGCTATCAATAAGGGCATACACATGATGGAAAAGACGAAGTCCGAGGTATGGAGGGTCCCATATCTGCCTATAGACCCTTCAGACATAGGACGCACCTATGAGGCCATCGTCAGGATAAATTCCCAGTCGGGGAAGGGCGGCGTCGCTTTCGTGCTGGAGAGCTACTACGGTTATAAGCTCCCTAGATCCATGTATAGGGACTTCGCCAATGTCATACAGGCTATCAGCGAAGAACGGGGCGAGATACAGCCCGACGAGGTATTCGAGGCCTTTGAAGATACTTATATCAAGATAAAAGGGCCGATAGAGTTCCTCGGCATAAGCATAAGCGATACAGCCTTCGATCACGGAGAGAGGCAGACGCTGATAAGACTGCGCTTTAAGCTGAGGGGCGAGGAGATGGAGCTACACGGCCTCGGTAACGGACCGCTCGACGCGGCCCAGCAGGCGCTCGAAGAGGCCCTGCACGTCAGGATGCGCATACTCGACTATATGGAGCATACGCTCTCCGCGCGCTCTACGGCGGACGCAGTGTCGTATATACAGCTTTTAAACCAGGATACTGGAAAGACGGCATTCGGAGTGGGACGTTCGAGCAATACTATGCGTGCCTCCATAAGGAGCCTGTTTTCCGCGGTGAACCGATTATTCTACCCTGAGGAGACGAAGACAGATGATAAAGGAACGATATGACTATCTTTTGGTGGGCGGCGGTCTCTTTAATGGAGTTTTCGCGTATCACGCGATAAAAAGCGGAAAGACCTGCCTTGTAGTTGAGCGAAGAGAAGAGCTTGGCGGCAACGTCCGCTGTGAGGAGATGGAGGGCATAAATGTACATAAGTACGGGGCGCACATCTTCCATACGAGCGATGAGAGGGTGTGGAGCTTTGTAAACGGCTTCTGTGAGTTCAATCGCTATACCAACTCTCCCATAGCCAATTATAAAGGCGAGATCTACAATATGCCCTTCAACATGAATACCTTCAACAAGATGTGGGGCGTGGTGACTCCCGCCGAAGCGAGAGAAAAGATAGCCGCCCAGAGGGCAAAGGCCGCAAAAGATCCTAAAAACCTCGAAGAACAGGCTATAAGCCTTGTGGGCGAGGACATTTACAGGAAGCTCATAAAGGGCTATACGGAAAAGCAGTGGGGACGCGACTGCAAGGATCTCCCCGCTTTCATCATAAAGAGGATCCCGGTCCGCTATATCTACGACAACAACTACTTTAACGACCGTTTCCAAGGGATCCCCATAGGCGGCTACAATAAGCTCATAGAAAGGCTCTATGAGGGCTGTGACGTGATGTGCGGCTGCGATTTCCTGAAAAACAGAGAGGAGCTCATGCACGCTGCGAACAAGGTGATC
This sequence comes from uncultured Lachnospiraceae bacterium, assembly GCA_964592535.1. Lineage (GTDB taxonomy): Bacteria > Bacillota > Clostridia > Lachnospirales > Lachnospiraceae > Avilachnospira. The sequence goes on from CAZQFD010000023.1 coordinate 6,003, forward strand.
TACACAGGCGCGTTAGACGAGTTCTTCGACCACAGCGAGGGCGAGCTGGCTTACAGGTCGCTGCGATTTGAGACCGAAGTCCTCGACACGGAGGACTTCCAAGGGAACGCGGTCGTAAATTATACGGATAGAGAGACTCCGTACACGAGGATAATAGAACATAAGCATTTTGAATTCGGAACGCAGCCCAAGACCGTCATCACGAAGGAATATCCCGCGGAGTTTGAGAGCGGCATGGAAAAATACTATCCCGTGAATGACGACGCGAATCAGGCTATATACGAAAGATATAGGCAAAAGGCCGAAAAGCTGAATGAGGAAAGAGAGGACGGAAGTCCTGAGGTCGTATTCGGAGGAAGGCTTGGTGAATATAAATACTACGACATGGATAAGGTCATAGCCTCCGCTCTTACGCTCTGCGATAAGGAGTTCGGAAGATAAGCAAAAGGAGCGCGGATGGCCGGACTTAGTATAGTATATTGCTCCGATCGAAACTTCATAAAGCATACGGCCGTGAGCATGATCTCATTGCTGGAAAATAAGGCTGAGGACACAGAGCTTACGATATATCTACTTGAGAGCGGCCTCGCAGACCGTGATAGGGAGAAGCTCCTATCCATGGTCGGCAGCTACGGGGAAAAGGCGAGCCTTAAGCTCGTAAAGCTTTCGGAGCTTTCAGGGCTTTTAGATAAAAAGGCGGGCACGAAGATATATAAAGGCCGCTTCGGGGCCATAGCGCTTGCAAGGATCTTTGCCCCGGAGCTTATAAAAGACGAAAAGAGACTGCTCTATATAGATAGCGATACGCTAATACGGGGGGATCTTAGAGAGCTTTGGAAGACAAAACTTTCAGATCCGGAGCTCGCGGCGATGGCCATGGAACCCACGATTTATCCCGAGGTGCGAAAGAGCCTCTCCCTCGGCCCTTCGGAGCCTTATTTTAATTCCGGAGTCATACTCATGGATGCCGAGGGCTGGAGGCGGGAGAAGATAGCAGACCTGGCTCTCTCCGCATTCAAAAAACAGGAAGATCTCCTGCTTTTTCCGGATCAGGATATACTCAATCTTACGCTTCGGGGCCGCATAAAGCCTTTGCCGCAGTCCTGCAATTTCTTTACGGCTTACATCTACCAAAGCTATGAGGCGCTCTGCAAGTATGCTCCATGGTTTCGGACGCAAGACGGAAAAGAAGTATTCGAGAGGGCAAAGTCGGCTCCTCTCATCTGTCACTTTGCCGGGGATGAGCGTCCTTGGATAAAAGGGAGCTTCTGCCCCAAAAAGGATGAATACAGATACTATAGATCGTTGACTCCGTATAAGGATGAGCCGGATGAGGGAGGCAAACGCCTTTATATGCTCGTCTACCATATGCTGAACCTGCTTACTAAGCTCATGCCAAAGCTCAGATACTATATCTCGGAGCTATACTATAGGCTCAGGAGAAAGAAAGAAGAAGATGCGGACCGTCGCGGTGATACTTAATTATAACGACGCGGATGAGACTATCGAAGCCGTAAGGCGCGTGAAGGACTTTGAGATCTTTTCGGCCGTGATAGTAGTTGATAACGCGTCGACAGACGACAGCGCGGATAGATTAGAGGCTTTCCTTGGCGGCCTAAACGGAAGGTATGCCAAAAATAAAGATACCGAAGCCGCACGTTTTATCCTGCTCATCTCCCCCAAAAACGGCGGCTATGGCTACGGCAACGACCTCGGCGTACGTTATGCCGAGGCGGATCTGGGAGCCGAGCTTGCCCTCATAGCAAACCCTGACGCTATATTTTCAGAAGAGCTTATAGAGGATATGAAAGCGCTCTTGCTTCATGAAGGTATGGGAGCAGTTGGAGCTGTCATAAAAGAAGCAGGAAAGACCGATAGTGGTGTAAAACTTTCGGAACTTAGGGCATCTGCGTGGCCTCTTCGCTGTTTCTGTGGAGAACTCATAAATTCCGCGCCGCTTCTAAGGCGTATTTTCAGGAGCCTTATAAACTACGGGGGAAGGGAGCTTAATGAGGCGAAAGAGCTTGAGCGCCCTGCTTCGCATAAAGAAAAAAGGCTCAGATATATGCTCTCGGACTGTGTGCACGGCTCTCTCCTTATGATAGACATAGCGAGCTTCCTTTCGGCGGGCGGATATGACGAAAACATATTCCTTTACTGCGAGGAAAATGTGCTCGGATCAAGGCTCAGAGAAAAAGGCTGTAAAACGGGCCTCCTCATAAGCGGAGGTTATACGCATAAAGGGGCTTCTGCTACATCTCGGAGCCTGGGCATGACAAAGAGACAAAAAGAGAGGCAGCGCTCGGAGCTATATTATTATAAAAACTATCTCGGTGCGGGCGTCGTTGCGCTGTTTTTCGCGCGGCTCCTACAGAGTTTAGTGCTTTTTGAGACCTTTATTTATGAAAAGCTCGGAAAATGACAAGAGACTGATAAGCGTCATAGTGGACGCGACCCGTTTCGATGAAGACCTGGAGGAGACCTTGCGCTCGCTTTGGGCGCAGAGCTTTAAGAGATTCGAGATCCTCGTAGTCTGTAAAAACGAAGGATCGAAAGAGAAGATAAAGGCGAGGATCGAGGAAAGCGGAAAAGTAAAAGGATCCGCTCAAGGGAAGGGGCAGGAAGCTGGAAAAGCTGAGGATCTCACCGATATATGTTTTATATGCTCTGACGCGGATACGACGGGAGGAGCCCTAAACGCGGGGATCTCTAAGGCCCGAGGCAGATGGTTCATGACGCTTGAGTCGGGCGATATGCTCGAGCCGTCGGCTCTAAAGAGCCTTCACACTAACTGCGTATCGCAGGAGTTGGAGCTTACGATATGCGGACTTACGGCGTCAGGTCGAAGAGGACGCAGACGGCTCTGCTGTGAGGATGAGATCGCCGTAGATGTAGAGGCCTTTATAAATACTGTATTTACGGATTGCTATGATAAGGGACTGTTTTTTGCCCACGGAAATAAGCTCTACCTAAAGACCCTTGCGGTAAAGGCGGGGTTGTACGATGAGGACATAGGCGCCTTAGAGGAGCTTGAATTCTGCTTTAGATATATGGCTCGCTCCTCAAATATAGGCGTGCTGAAAAAGGTTTTTCTTCGAGAACATAGTTATAGGGGAGAGACCGTGGACGTTGAGGCCTGTACGAAGGTGCTAAGAGCTTATAACGCGCTTTTTGACGCTGAAGATATAGACGACGGCATAGTAGATACCATGAACGACCGTATGCTCAAGCTTTATCTCGAGACGCTTAGGTCGGTCTATGCTTCAGATCGTATAAGCGAGACGGAAAAGCTCCGTTTGCTTGCGGGGACGGCGAGAAAGAAAGAGCTCCTTTCGCTCATCTCGGATACGAGCGCCGGCTCCGCGGACATAAAAGCATTCTCATTCATGATAAAGCATAAGCTATTGGATCAACTTAGCTTCTTCCTCGGGATCGGAAACGAACGAGAGGATATAGAGCTTTATATGAAACGAGGGACACGAAAGGCCGAAGGCGATACTGAGGAAGGGATAGGACTCGGCTCTGAGGACGGCAGCGAGACGGAGCTTGAAGCTGAGACCGGGGCCACGACGGGGTCTGAGAAAAGATTTTTGCCTAAGTTTAGGATCGCAGTAGAGGATGAGAGCATCCCAAAGGGCGAAGCAAAAACAGGAAATGAGGCCGATACCGACAGCGTATATATCGAGCCGGGGAGGCTCAGCGATGCCGAGATCGAAGAGATAGGCAGATGTATAGAATCAGGACTTGAGGATCTTTGAACATGAAAAAAGACACTGCGAAAAAGATATTCGTAACGAAAGCTTCTCTGCCTCCGTATGAGGAATACGAGGAGCTTATAAAAGAGATCTGGGAGACCCACAGTCTTACGAACATGGGCAAGTTCCATGAGGAGCTGAAAGAGGAGCTTAAGCTGTATCTCGACGTGAGCGGCATTGAGCTCCTTACGAACGGCCATCTTGCGCTCGAGATGACGATCCAAGCCTTCGACTTAAAGGGAGAAGTCATCACTACGCCCTTTACCTTCGCGTCTACGACCCACGCCATAATGAGGAACGGTCTCACTCCCGTGATGTGTGATATAAAAGAAGAAGACTGCACCATCGACGCGGATAAGATAGAAGCTCTCATTACGGAACGCACCTCAGCCATACTTCCCGTACACGTCTACGGACATATCTGCGACTATAAAAAGATAGAAGAGATAGCGGATCGTCATGGTCTTAAAGTCATCTATGACGCGGCGCATGCCTTCGGTGAGACCGTAGACGGGATAGGGGTAGGTATGCTCGGAGACGCCTCTATCTTCAGCTTCCACGCCACAAAGGTGTTCAACACTATCGAGGGCGGCGCGGTCACATGGGACGCGAAAAATGATAAGGTCTCATGGCTCGGAGAAAAGCTCTATAAGTTTAAAAATTTCGGGATCATGGGAAAGGAGAGCGTAGAATATATAGGCGGAAACGCCAAGCTGAATGAATTTTGCGCGGCCATGGGGATCTGTAGCCTGCGTCATGTCGATGAATGGATAAAAGAGCGGAAACGAGTCTGTGAGGTCTATGAGGAAAGACTGTCCGGGAGAGCGGGTCTTAGACTGCTCCCGAACCCTGAGAATGAGTGCGCAAACTATGCCTATATGCCGGTGATATTCGAGGAAGGTATGAAGAGGCGTGACGCGGTATATGAGGCGCTCAGCAAAAAGGATATATACCCGAGGAAATATTTCTATCCGTGTACGAACCGCTTTGAGTGCTACGAGGGTATCTTAGACAGAGAGAGCACGCCCGTAGCGAGACGTATCTCCGAGAGCGTGCTTACATTGCCGCTTTATCCTGAGCTTTGTGAGAACGATATAGAGAGGATCTGCGACGTCATCATAAAAGAGCTGTAAGTAAAAAGCTAGCGGTTTGTCGTGTTTCGTGATCGGCCCTATGGAAAAATCGGATCAAATATGATAGGATACAAGGAACGAACTAACCTCTCCGATAGATGACAGTCCTCGATAGACATATGAAAAAATGAGGGCAAAAAAAAAGGGGGGGGGAGGAGGAGAAATGAATATCGAAGGAAAGAAGCTGATATCGAAGT
>CAZQFD010000024.1:0-10986 GCA_964592535.1 uncultured Lachnospiraceae bacterium
CATAGAGGCCGACCCTGTTTAGAAGCTCATCCGCCTGCATGTCGGCTTCTTCCTTAGTCTTTTTCCCGAGAAGCGTAGGCGCCATGGTGATGTTGCCTTTTACGGTCATGTTAGGGAACACGTTGAAATGCTGGAACACCATGCCCATCCTCTGACGGTGCAGGTTGATGTCGATATTTTTATCGGTTATATCCACGCCTTCAAAGTATATATTTCCGCCGTCGGGCTGTTCGAGCAGGTTGAGGCACCTTAGGAAGGTGGATTTTCCTCCGCCCGAAGAACCGACGACCGATACCACCTCGCCTTTTTTGATGGTCTCGTCTATGCCCTTGAGGACGTGAAGATCGCCAAATCTCTTATGAAGACCTTCGACCCTTATGATCTCCTCTCCGTCCTTTATATCGTTTATATCTTTGTTAGCCATAGTCAAATATCCTCCAGTTTACGCCACCGTGAGCTTCTTCTCAAGCTTGGCTATGCATTTTGAAAGCACGAAGGTCACTACAAAATAGAATATACCTACTACGATGAGCGGCTCTATCGTAAGGAAAAGTATACCCGATACAGTCCTGTATACGCTCATCATCTCTCCTATGAAGAAGGTGGAAGCCAGCGAGGTCTCCTTTATCATGGTGACGAACTCATTACAGAGCGCGGGCAATACGTTCCTCACGGCCTGTGGCAGTACGACGTGCTGCATGGTCTGCCTGCCGTTAAGTCCCAAAGACCTCGCAGCCTCGGTCTGTCCCTTGTCCACGGCCTGTATGCCGCTTCGGAATATCTCCGACACATAGGCTGCGGAGTTGACGCAAAGAGCGACGACACAGCAGGTGAACTTGGAAAGATCCAGGAAAGGCAGGAGCTCCGGTAGCAGGAAATAGAAGAAGTAAAGCTGCAAGAGCATAGGAGTCCCTCTAATTACCTCGATATAAGCGCTTGCTATGAAATTGAGCGGTCTGAACTTAAGGATATTGAATCTGCTCATACGGAGCAGCATAAGCAAAAACCCAAAGATACAGCCCATGACCACCGAGATGAAGCTCAGCAACAGCGTCACCCAGAGCCCGTCTATAAAGAGATATGAATATCCGCTCCAGACCCTGGCCACATTACTAAAAACATTTCCCATAAAGATCTCCTCAAGAGGCTCCGCCTCTCTTTTATCTCATGTATTCGGCCCGTGAAGTCTCACGGGCCTAAGAAAACTCTACGTAAAAGTATCTACGCTTTCTTTATCCTCTTATCAGTTCGTCTCAAGGCCCAAAGAGGTGGCAAGCTCGAGAGACTCGTTATACCATTCCTGATAGAGTCCGAGCTCATTGACCTCAGCTATGATCTCATTGATCGCCTCCAGAAGCTCATCCTCTCCCTTGGGAACGAGCACACGCGTTCCTTCGCTCTCATATTCAAAGGTGAAATCACTGATGGCGAGGTCGGGGTAGTTCGTGCAATACTGCTCCGCCACCTTAAGATCTGAGCAGAGGCCGTCTATCTTGCCGGTGATGAGCATCATGATACCGTCGTTTAGGTTCGTCACTATCTCTTCGGTAGAGTTGGAAAGCTGCTCAGCGCGAAGTTGCTGCTGCAGAGAGGCATTCTGTACGGCTACTGTCTTACCTTCGAAAGCGTCGTAGCTGTTCAGCTCGTCCGCTCTTTCCTTCAGGATGATGATACCCTGTCCTCCTTCGCTCGTGATATTATACCCGTCCGAGATACCTACGCTCTGTGCTCTCTCTTCGGTATAAGCGAAACCGGAGATCGACATATCTACCGCTCCCATGCTGACCGCACCTTGGCAGGCATTGAAATCCATAGCCTCTATCTGAAGCTCTACTCCGAGCTTCTCCGCGATATACTTGCCGAGCTCTATATCAGCTCCCGCATACTCCGTATGCCCTGAAGAGATGTCCTCAAACTCGTAAGGCGCGAAATCCGGAGAGGTCGCCATGGTGATGACTCCCTTTTCGAGTATCTCCTCAAGCCTGCTTTTTTCTGTCGACGCCGCCTCTGTCTCCGATAGGGTGCTCTCGGTATCGCTTTCGGCCTGAGCCTCAGTCGATGCCGCAGAGCTTTTGCAGGCTGAAAGAGACATGACACATAACATCGCTGCCGCTAACAAAGAATACTTTTTCAGATAAGCTTTTTTCACGATCTACTCCCTTCTCGATGCGTACCCAAGGTCCGATGAACTTGCGAGACACATCTCTCTTGAATGATTATTCATAATAATACATAATTATCGATATGTAAAGTCTTATTTTTCGATATTTGCGCATTTTATCACTTTTCTATATGAATAATTTTACATTTATTCGCATATGTCGGCATTTTTACCGATTTCTCGTCATCCTGCATGATCAGATCGCATTTTTTTTAGTACAATTGCTAATAGATTTTTGCCTTTGTGCATGGTATCATAAAGACAACTTAAGAAAGACTTATTCAAAGCTTCAAAGTAACCGACAAGAGTTTCAAATATCAGGTCAACAAGATATTCAAGAAAACGGGTAAAGCTTTATTTAGGTAAAGAAGCGGACGAGTAAGAAAAACTTAAGATGAAGTATATAATATACTAAGTACAACTGAATATTTACAGCCATTGAAAAGGCAGTAGTCTTAAGGTCCGAGATCAAGTCAATGAGATAGACTGATAGCCAAAGAGAAAGGTATATCAAAGATGAAGCCTGAGTAAAAGAAAGGAACGGTAAGGTCCAATGGCAGAGTCGAACTGAAGGCGGCTATCATTTAAATCTAAATGACAGCCGCCTTCAAACTGTACCCGGTGAAGCCGGATCTTCTTTTTTATCATCAGATCTTACTTATCACGAGGCGATGGCGTTGCCCGTATAGAGCTGATAATAACGTCCTTTCGCCTCTATGAGCTGATCGTGAGTACCTCTTTCTATGATACGTCCCTGCTCCAGTACCATGATACAGTCTGAGTTCTTGACGGTAGAAAGCCTATGGGCTATGACGAAGGTCGTCCTGCCGGTCATAAGGCTGTCCATACCGGCCTGCACCAAAGCCTCGGTACGGGTATCTATGGATGACGTCGCCTCATCCAAGATAAGTACAGGCGGGTCTGCTAACGCCGCTCTCGCTATAGCGATGAGCTGCCGCTGTCCTTGGGAGAGATTTGCTCCGTCTCCTGTAAGTAATGTATCATAGCCATCCGGGAGCCTCTTTATGAAGCCGTGAGCGTTTGCGAGCTGCGCGGCCGCTATACATTCTTCGTCCGTAGCGTCCAGCCTTCCGTAACGTATATTCTCCATGACCGTACCTGTGAAAAGGTGCGTATCCTGAAGTACGATACCGAGGGAACGCCTCAGATCGCCTTTCTTTATCTTATTGATATTTATCCCGTCATATCGTATCTTACCGTCGTCTATGTCATAGAAGCGATTGATAAGGTTCGTTATCGTAGTTTTCCCGGCTCCGGTACTGCCGACGAAGGCTATCTTCTGTCCGGGCGTCGCGTACAGCTCTATATAGTGCAGGACTATCTTGTCAGGGACATATCCGAAATCCACGTTGTCAAAGACTATGTCGCCGCAGAGCTTCGTATATGTGACGGTGCCTTCCGCCTTATGGGGATGCTTCCAAGCCCAAGTGCCCGTCCTTTCTTCGGTCTCGGTAAGGCTGCCGTCAGGCATGGCCTTAGCGTTCACGAGTTCCACATAGCCTTCATCCGTCTCGGGTCCCTCGTCCAGAAGCTCGAATATCCTCTGCGCTCCCGCCGCCGCCATGACTATACTGTTAGTCTGCTGTGAGATCTGACTGATGGGACGCGTGGAGTTTTTGTTGAGCGTCATGAAGGACATGAGGGTGCCGAGGGTCAGCCCGGCATAGCCGTTTAGCGCAAGTAACGCTCCGACTACAGCGCAGAATACATAGCTTATATTTCCGAGGCCTCCGTTCATAGGCATAGTGATGCCGGCAAATGTATTCGCCTTGTCAGAGGCCTCACGCAGTTCTTCATTGAGCTCCTTAAACTGTTCTATGGCCTTTTCCTCATGACAGAATACCTTTATGACCTTCTGTCCGTCCATCATCTCCTCTATATACCCGTTTACGATGCCCATGGAGTCCTGCTGCCTCATGAAATACTTAGAGGAGAGGGCCGCCACCCTGGAGCTTAATACCAGCATTATAGCGATGAATACCAGCGTCTGGAGCGTCAGCGACACGTTCAATATGAACATGCTCGCAAATGTCGTGACCATGCTCACGGCCGAGTTTATGATCTGGGGTATGCTTTGGCTAAGGAGCTGTCTCAGGGTATCGACGTCGTTTGTATATATGGACATTATGTCGCCGTGAGGATGTGTATCGAAGTATCTTATCGGCAGGGACTCCATGTGAGTGAAAAGTTCTTTCCTTAAGTCCCTCATGGTGCCTTGGCTGACATCGACCATGATACGGTTATAAGCATAGGAGCATATCACACCTATGATGCTCACTACCGCAAGACCGAAGAGCGAGGCCGCAAGGCCTGAAAAGTCCGGTACCGCAGCTTCCTTGAGCGGCTCTATGAAATCGTCCACCAGCTCCTGCGTATAGAGTACCGAGCGGAGCGTAGCTACGGCGGAGCCTATGATACAAACTACTACTATGGCAAAGCTCAGCTTGTATCTTTTCAGCATATACCTGATCACGCGCATCATCGAAAGCAAGACTGCCCTACTATCTTTTTTTTCAGTTTTATTCATGTCCCGATCTCCTTTCACGCGTTCATACTCTCATCAAAATCTCCTCCGCCCTGAGTCTGAGCGTCGCAGATGTCTCTGTATATATCGTTGTCCTCGTATAGAGCCTCATGCGTGTCAAATCCGGAGATACGCCCCTCATCCAGTACCATTATCCTGTCCGCGTCCTTTACGCTCGAGATCCTCTGGGATATGATGAGCTTAGTAGTTCCGGGGATCTTCTTCGCGAAGGCCTCCCTTATCTTGGCATCGGTAGCAGTATCTACCGCGCTGGTAGAGTCGTCCAATATCAGGATCTTTGGCTTCTTGAGCAGCGCCCTCGCTATACAGAGCCTCTGCTTCTGTCCGCCCGAGACATTGGTCCCGCCCCGCTCTATGTAAGTATCGTAGCCATCGGGGAAACGCTCGATGAACTCATCGGCACAGGCGTTTTTGCAGGCCGCCTTACATTCTTCCAAGGTAGCGTCCTCCTTGCCCCAACGCAGGTTCTCAAGGATCGTACCGGAAAAGAGCACATTCTTCTGGAGCACGACTGCGACCTCGTTTCGGAGCGTCTCGGTATCATGATCTCTTACGTCTATGCCGCCCACGCGCACGCTGCCGGAGCTTACGTCATAGAGCCTGCTTATAAGGCTCACAAGGCTGGACTTACCGCTTCCGGTGCCTCCTATGATACCTACGGTCTCGCCTGAGCGGATATGAAGGTCTATATCACTGAGGGCGTCCTCTCCGCTTCCGGACTTATAGGAAAAGCTTACATGGTCGAAGTCTATGCTGCCGTCGCAGATCTCCATGGCGGCAGTCTCAGGCTCCTTAAGATCCGGCACCTCATTCAATACTTCGACTATACGCTGAGCACTGGCCGCGCTCATGGTTATCATCACAAATACCATTGAGAGCATCATGAGCGACATAAGAACGCCCATGATATAGCTGAACATGGAGCTGAGCTCTCCCGTCGTCATAGTGCCCCCTACTATATAGTGTGCACCAAACCAAGAAATACTTATGATACAGCCATAAACCACGAGCATCATGAGAGGGTTGTTGAAGGCGAGTCGCCCCTCGGCTTTTACATAGAGCTCATACAGTCTGTCCGCGGCCTTCTTGAACTTTTCATTTTCAAAAGCTTCTCTTACGAAAGCCTTGACCACACGGATGGCGGAGACATTCTCCTGTATGCTCGCGTTCAGATCGTCATACTTTGCGAATACCTGCTTGAATATGCCGGTGGTCTTGATCATGATGGCCGCCAGGCCCAGCGATAAGATGACCATAGCGATAAGGAATATCATGCTCATATCGGCATTGATGATAAAGCACATCGCCATACTCGCTATCAACATCAGCGGCGATCTCACCTCTATCCTGAGTATCATCTGAAACGCATTCTGAAGGTTCGTGACGTCTGTCGTCATACGGGTGACGAGACCGGCAGTGCTGTATTTATCTATATTCGAGAAGGAAAAGGTCTGTATATTTTCGAACATCCCCTCTCTCAGATTCGCTGCGAAGCCCGCCGCTGCCTTTGAGGAATACCTTCCCGCCAGCACGCCAAATACCAGACAAAAGAAAGCCATCACCAGCATCATAGCTCCGTAATGATATACCTCATTTATATTCCCGGCTTCTATACCTTTATCAATAATGGAAGCCGTCACAAAAGGTATCATTACCTCAAGGACGACCTCCAAAGTTGTAAATATCGGCGCCACTATGGCTGCCGACTTATACTTTCCCAATCGGGACGCCAAAGTCCCAAGCATATTGGTCTCATTCATAAGCAGTTCATCCTTCCAGTCTTTATTTATCCAATGCTTGATCTCCTCCACCATGTAATTATATTGACTTTATAGTTGAAAGTGAATTTAAAAAATGCTATTATTAATAAGCATTTCTTATCGATCTGGGGGGCTTCATGAATACTTTTCAACTCAAATGCTTCTTATATGTGGCCGACAATCTGAGCTTCGCGAGGACCGCGGAGCAGCTTCATATCTCTCAGCCTGCGGTATCAGGCCAGATACAGTCTCTCGAAAAAGAGCTGAATGTAAAGCTTTTTAACCGCAGCACACGCTATGTGAGGCTTACGCCCGAGGGGCGTCTGTTCATCTCCGACGCCAAAAGGATCGTGGAGCTCTCTGAGAACGCCGCAAAGCGCTTAGAGAGCCTCGGAAAAGAGGATCTCCCCAGGCTCTCCGTAGGCTGCTTTAGCTACAGCCAATTCTTCCTTTTGATACCTGTGTTCAGAAAGCTTTTCGAGGCCTTTCCAAGACTTCATCCGCGCTTTGAAGTCATCCCTTTTCAACACCTCTACCATCTCCTCGAGGAGGACAGCCTGGACGCCATCATAAGCTACAGTATGGTCTCAAGAAAACGCCCCAGCCATTCCAATGTCATATACATGGAGGCGGCGAAGGTGCCTTTGGTATGCGCGAGCCTCATGGGGAGCGTCTACGCCGAAAAAGAGAGCATTGACATAGAGGATCTCAAAGATGAAAAGATAATACTGCTAGAGCCTACAAGGATGCAGGGCGAATATACGGCTATACAGGGGAGGCTTATCGAGGGTAAGGCTCCTTCCATGCTCTTTTTTGCTCAGTCCTATGAGATGGCTCTCGCCATGGTGGAATCAGGGATAGGTGTATCTGTCATGCCTAAGCTGTTCATCCCGAAGGAAAGCGATATAGTCTGTAGGCCTATAGAGGGCTGCGAGCCGTTCTCCTTCGGCATCTATTATAAATCGGATACGGATAACGCCGCGCTGAAGCTTCTGATAAGCCTCATGAAAGAGATGAAGCTTTAAGGACAGAAAAAAGTATTGTAAAAAGGGCGGAAATAGGCTAAAATCATTAGTGCTTTCATAAAAGCCAGAGAAGGCTATATACTTTAGGGCCGTCGCCAAGCGGTAAGGCACAGCACTTTGACTGCTGCATTCGCAGGTTCAAATCCTGCCGGCCCTGTCTTTCTATCAAGCAGCTAAAATTATCATGAGGCTATGAAAAGCAGCTAAAACGCAAATTGATCCCCGCGACCTGGCCGCGGGGATCATCATATTTTGTCTTTATCCGTTTTTTGTGACGATCACTCTACGATATCGGTAACAGCGCCTGAACCTACTGTCCTGCCGCCCTCACGTATAGCGAAACGAAGTCCTTTTTCCATAGCTACGGGATGGATAAGTTCTACTTCCATCTCTACGTTATCTCCAGGCATACACATCTCTGTGCCGGCGGGAAGTATGCACTCACCCGTAACGTCGGTCGTTCTGAAATAGAACTGCGGACGGTAGTTGTTGAAGAAAGGTGTGTGACGTCCGCCCTCATCCTTGGTCAGTACATATACCTGAGCCTTGAACTTTTTGTGGCAGGTAACTGTGCCGGGCTTGCAAAGGACCTGGCCTCTCTCGATCTGGTCTCTGGTGATACCGCGGAGCAGCGCACCGATGTTATCACCTGCCTGAGCCTCGTCAAGGAGCTTACGGAACATCTCTACGCCTGTTACGACCGTCTTCTTGGTCTCTTCCTTGATACCGACGATCTCGACCTCATCATTAAGATGAAGCACACCACGTTCTACACGGCCTGTAGCAACGGTGCCACGGCCAGTAATGGTGAATACGTCCTCGACGGGCATAAGGAAAGGCTTATCTGTCTCACGAACGGGATCGGGGATATAGCTATCTACAGCGTCCATGAGCTCCATGACCTTGTCCCCCCACTCGCTTGAAGGATCCTCAAGAGCCTTAAGAGCGGAACCGCGGATAACAGGGATGTCATCGCCGGGGAATTCATACTCCGTAAGGAGCTCTCTTATCTCCATCTCAACGAGCTCAAGGAGCTCATCATCGTCTACCATGTCGCACTTGTTCATGAATACCACGATGTAGGGGACACCTACCTGACGAGCAAGCAGGATGTGCTCTCTAGTCTGAGCCATAACACCATCGGTAGCCGCAACTACGAGGATAGCGCCGTCCATCTGAGCCGCTCCCGTGATCATGTTCTTAACATAGTCGGCGTGACCCGGGCAGTCAACGTGAGCGTAGTGTCTCTTATCTGTCTCATACTCAACGTGAGCCGTAGAGATAGTGATACCTCTCTCCCTCTCCTCGGGTGCCTTATCGATCATATCGAATGCAACTGCCTCACCTGTACCAAGTCTCTCATGAAGAGTCTTTGTGATAGCGGCAGTGAGAGTGGTCTTGCCGTGGTCAACGTGACCAATAGTGCCGATATTGCTGTGGGGTTTTGTTCTGTTAAAATGCTCCTTAGCCATTATAGCTTTTCCTCCTTAAGAAATCATCTCTCTGCTTTTACTATTATCAGCAATAAATGATGTACAAATGAAGCTTAGATAATTATACGGTAAACAGCCTCATTTTTCAAGTATTTTAGGGGAGCTGCGGCTTAAACTAAATCTTTGCTCCGCTTTTAAGCTCATTTCCCCTTTTTCTCGTTCAGGATCTTCTCCTGCACGTTCTTGGGCACGGGCTCATAGTGGTCGAAAAACATGGAATAGTTACCGCGTCCCTGAGTCCTCGAACGAAGGTCCGTAGAGTAACCGAACATCTCAGCCAGAGGCACGAAGCCCCTTACTATCTTTCCGCCGCCTACGTCATCCATACCTTCGATACGTCCACGTCTTGAGTTGATGTCTCCGATGACGTCGCCCATATAATCCTCGGGCATGGTCACCTCGACCTTCATGATAGGCTCAAGCAATACGGGCGCGCCCTTCTGCATAGCGTCCTTCAAAGCGAGAGAGCCCGCAATGTGGAACGCCATCTCCGAGGAATCGACCTCATGATATGAGCCGTCGTAGCAGTTCGCGTGTATGCCTATAACGGGATAGCCTCCAAGGGATCCTGCCCTCATGGCCTCCTGTATACCCTCGTCTATGGCGGGGATATACTCCTTCGGGATAGCTCCGCCGACTACCGTGGACTCAAAGCTGTAGGTATTTTCGCCATTAGCGTCCATCGGCTCGAATTTGACTTTACAATGGCCATACTGACCCTTACCGCCTGACTGCCTGACGTATTTTGACTCTACGTCTACGGGCTTTGTAATGGTCTCCTTATATGCTACCTGAGGAGCGCCGACATTCGCCTCTACGTTGAACTCTCTCAGCAGTCTGTCTACGATGATCTCAAGGTGCAGCTCTCCCATACCTGAGATGATAGTCTGCCCTGTCTCAGCATCGGTCTTAGCACGGAAGGTAGGATCCTCTTCGGCAAGCTTAGCCAGAGCCTCGCCCATCTTGCCCTGCGAAGCCTTGGTCTTGGGCTCGATAGCCACATCGATAACGGGCTCGGGGAACTCCATAGACTCCAATATGACAGGGTGCTGCTCATCACAGATGGTATCGCCGGTACCGCTCACTTTGAAGCCTACGGCTGCGGCTATGTCTCCTGAATAGCACTTATCTATCTCGGTACGCTTGTTAGCGTGCATCTGGAGTATACGTCCTACGCGCTCCTTCTTGTTCTTCGTGGCATTCAGCACATAAGAACCCGAGTTGACTGTCCCCGAATATACTCTAAAGTATGCCAGCTTACCTACGAACGGGTCCGTCATTATCTTGAATACCAGAGCTGAGAAAGGTTCGTCGTCAGTCGAATGCCGCACTATCTCATTGCCTTCCTCGTCTACACCGTCGATAGGCGGTATGTCGAGCGGTGAAGGCATGAAGTCGATGATAGCGTCAAGGAGCTTCTGTATGCCCTTGTTCCTATATGCGGAACCGCAGCACACAGGCACCGCCGTACACTCACAGGTGCCCTTTCTGAGCGCTTTTTTAAGCTGATCTACGCTCGGCTCCTCACCCTCCAGATACATCCCGAGGAGATCGTCATCCAGCTCACATATCTTCTCCACGAGCTCGGTATGATACATTTCCGCGTCATCCTTCATATCGTCGGGTATCTCCGATATGCTGATATCATCGCCCTTTCCATCATTATAGATGTAGGCGCACATCTCGAACAGATCGATTATGCCCTTGAAGCTGTCCTCCTTCCCTATGGGAAGCTGTGTGATGATGGCGTTCTTGCCGAGCCTCTCGCGGATCTGATCTACGGCTCCGTAGAAGTTGGCTCCCAGTATGTCCATCTTGTTGATGAACGCCATACGGGGTACATTGTAGGTGTCTGCCTGTCTCCACACGTTCTCAGACTGAGGCTCTACTCCGCCCTTCGCACAGAATACGCCTACCGCTCCGTCCAATACACGGAGCGAACGCTCTACCTCTACCGTAAAGTCAACGTGTCCCGGAGTAT
>CAZQFD010000025.1:0-10968 GCA_964592535.1 uncultured Lachnospiraceae bacterium
CTGTCGCCTACATCCTTCCCTATCGCGGGGATGATCCTTACCGCCGTAGTCTTTTGATTCACCATGCCTATCGCGGCCTCATCGGCTATTATCCCCGAGATCGAGCTCGCAGGCGTGGATCCTGGAACGGCTATCATATCCAAGCCTACCGAGCACACGCAGGTCATCGCTTCGAGCTTTTCTACGCTGAGCGCCCCTCTGCTCACCGCGTTTATCATACCCTGATCCTCGCTCACGGGTATGAACGCACCGCTCAGACCTCCCACATAGGAGGACGCCATAATACCGCCTTTTTTCACCTGATCGTTCAGAAGTGCCAACGCCGCCGTGGTACCCGGCGCTCCCACGGACTCCAGTCCCATAGCCTCCAAGATGTCGGCCACGCTGTCACCTACGGCGGGAGTCGGCGCGAGAGAAAGGTCTATGATACCGAAGGGGACACGGAGCCTTTCCGACGCCTCTTTCGCTACCAATTGCCCTACCCTCGTTATCTTGAAGGCCGTCTTTTTTACAGTCTCGCAAAGCTCCTCAAAGTCAGCTCCCTTACAGCTCTCCAGAGCGGCCTTCACCACCCCCGGACCGCTGACTCCGACATTTATGACCGTGTCCGGCTCGCTGACTCCGTGAAACGCGCCCGCCATAAACGGATTATCATCGGGAGCGTTGCAAAATATCACTATCTTCGCGCAATGCGGAAATTCGCCTTCCTTGGTATTTTCGGCGACCTGCTTTATGACCTCTCCACAGAGCCCCACAGCGTCCATATTTATACCGGTCTTACTGGACGCGAGGTTCACGGAGGCACAGACCCTTTCCGTGGCGGGTAGCGCGTAAGGGAGCGATCTTATGAGCAGTTCCTCTTCCTTGGCCATGCCCTTTGAGACTATTGCCGAAAAGCCCCCGATGAAATTGACATCGACGGTCTTTGCCGCCTCATCCAGCGCCTTCGCCACCTTCACGAAGTCGTCTATGCTCTTACAGCAGGACGCCGCCGCTATCGAGACCGGCGTCACAGAGATACGCTTATTGACTATAGGTATCCCAAAATCCCTCGCTATCTCATCACCGCGACTCACAAGGTCTCGGGCTGCATTGGTTATCTTTTTATATATATTCTCGCAAAAGTTATCTACGTTCGCGCAGGCGCAGTCCAAAAGGCTGATACCCATCGTGATGGTGCGGACGTCAAGATTCTCCTGCTCTATCATCTGATTGGTCTCTCGGACCTCATATATATTTATCACACCGGACTCCTCCCGCTAAGGTCTTCAGACTCTGTGCATGGAGGTGAATATCTCCTCCCTCTGGCACTTTACGATCACGCCTTTTTCGTTGCCTACCGCCATAAGTCCTTCGGAAAGCTTGGCGAAGTCCACATCGGCCTTCTCTATATCCACGATCATCATCATGTTGAATATCCCTTGCAGTATGGTCTGCGAGATGTCGAGGATATTTATGTCATGTTCCGCGAGGTGATTGCAGATACCAGCTATGATCCCTATGGTATCTTTACCTACGACCGTGATTATCACTCTGTTCATGCAAGACCCTCCCCTTGTATCGACTCGAATGTGCTTATTTTAAGCTCCGGCAGTCTCTAAAGCAAGTGTTTTAGCGAATTTTTCGCCCAAAGCCCTAAAGATCTGTCGCCGGATATAAAAAATGTCCCGGGGACGGCAGTCCGAGGGACGATCTTTTTCTTTATATCACTTTCTGATACCAAGCTTCGCGATAAGCTCTCTGTAGCCTTCGAGATCTTTCTTTGCATAATACTGCAAGAGTGCTCTCCTGCGGCCTACCATCATGAGGAGCCCTCTCCTCGAGTGGTGATCCTTGGGATTCTTCTTTAAATGCTCCGTGAGCTCGTTTATCCTCTCTGTAAGGACAGCGATCTGCACCTCGGGCGACCCAGTGTCGCGCTCATCACGTCCGTATTCCTTGATTATCTGCTGCTTCTTTTCTTTCGGGATCATATCTCCTCCTAAATATCACGGGCATAAGCCCTTTACTTACCTCAGACAGAGCAAACGCAGGAAGCGCGTCATGCCATGCCCGGGCGCATCAAACGAAGTGAGTGTAGCACCTTTTTGGCTAAAGCGCAAGCAGTTTTTTTGCCTCGTCCACATCATTCTCAAGGAGTTGCTTTCTGAGTTCCTCAAGGCTCCCGAATTTCTGTTCCGGCCTTATGAACTCACAGAGCTCTACCCTTATCTTCTTACCGTAGGCGTCTCCGTCATAGTCGAACGCGTAGGTCTCGAGCCAAATGCTGTCCTTATATATGTCGCTGATCTCTACAGTCGGTTTTTCACCGAGATCCGCTATACCGCCATAGCACTCTATGTCATCTCCGTATCTGTCTATGAAAGCGAGCCTTACAGCATATACTCCATACGGCGGCAGCGCGAGTCCTTTGGGTACCTTAAGGTTCATCGTAGGGAATCCGAGCACCTTAGCTCCTAGATGTCTTCCATGCACCACCCTTCCGGTGATACTGTAGTTCCTCCCTAGAAGCTCTCTCACCTCTTTTAGCCTGCCCGCCCTCAGTCTTTCCTTTATGAGACTCGAGCTTACGGTCTTTCCTTCTTTTGTCTTGAGCTTTTCCACGGGGATGAAAGTATAGTCGTATCGTGCTTCGTTAGACTTTAGAAAGGCGGCATCTCCCTCACGCTTATAGCCAAAGCTCACATCAGGTCCTGCGCAGAGCAGCTTCATGCCGTAACGTCCTTTTAATATATCCCGAAGATATCCTTCAGCATACATGGACATATATTCATCGGTGAGCTTTATCTTAAACACATAGTCTATATCGAGCTTATATAGCTCCCGTTTTATGAGCTCGCGCTGACTGAGCAGTTCTTCCTCTCTGTCGAGCATCACCACACAGCTCTTTAACCTTCGCTTTCCGGCCTCGTTCTGCAGCTTTTTAAATATGCGTCTGTGGCCGATATGCGCTCCGTCAAATTTCCCGAGTGCAAGCGCCGTGTCCGAACATATAGACAGAGCCTCATCAACTCTTCCTTCGTCTCGAAGCTTTTCTATGTCCGAAAGCTTGAGCGACTCCTCGATACGGAAGTCTCCTACTCTGAGCCTTGTGAGAGCTTCCATACAGGCTCCACAGCCCAATTTCTTGCCTATATCATGACAGAGCGTCCTTATGTATGTCCCCTTAGAGCAGCTTACTTTAAATGTGGCACGAGGAAGCTCTATATCCTCTATCTCTATGGAGAAGATCTCTATGAGCTTCTTTTTTCGCTCTACCTCTATGCCTTTTCTCGCGTATTCATAGAGCTTTTTACCCCCTACCTTCCTCGCGGAATACATAGGGGTGAGCTGTTCATACTTCCCTAAAAAGGAATATATCGCCGCTCTGAGCTCTTCTTCGGAGGTGTCTAATGAGGTTTCTTTCTTTAGCGTATTGCCCGTCACATCCTGAGTATCTGTGACAGTCCCGAGCAGGAGCCTCGCCCTATAGGTCTTAGAACCGTCTCCCGCCTTTTCTATATCTTTTGTAGCACGTCCCAGAGCCACGGGGAGCACGCCTTCTGCCATGGGGTCTAAAGTACCGGCATGACCTATCTTCCTCATGCCCAATATGCCCCTCAGCTTCGCGCAGACGTCCATAGAGGTGAAGCCTTTTTCCTTATAGACGTTGATGAAGCCGTTATACGGATATTTATTCATAGGCCTCTCCAAGCTGCTCCGCTATCTCCCCTACGAGTTTTTTTATATTCCCCTCTAGATCCGGCCCCACGAAGCAACCGGCCGCCTTTATATGTCCTCCTCCGCCGTGAAGCGAGGCTACAGCTGCCACGCTTAGTGAGTCCGAATTGGAACGCAGGCTCACCTTATAGCCACTGTCCCTGCACTGGTACATAAATATCGCGCCCACACAGCCTTTCGTCGTGCGGAGCATGTCTATCATCCCGTCCATATCTTTAGGGCCGAGCCCCGATCGATCCAGTTTCTCTCTGCTCACCGTGCCTACTACCACCTTGCCACCAAGGTAAAGCTCCATGCGCGAGAGTATATCGCCCAGCATAAACTTCTGAGCGGGCGTCATGGAAAAAAATGAATCATCTATGATATAGCCGTGATCTATCCCATAGGCCATACATCTGCCCGCGACCTCCATGGTATGCGGAGAAGTACAACTGTATCTGAATACACCTGTATCGTGCACTAAGCCCGTATAGACGGCCTCGGCTACCTTCCTGTCTATGTAGTCCTCATCGAAAAGGTCGAATACTATCTCCGAGGTGGATGAGGCCTCCGCGTCTATGAAAGACGTCTCCGTGAAGCCGTCGTTCGTAAAATGATGATCTACGCATACGGCCTCTTCGGAGAGCTTTAGGAAGCTTTGAAACCTTCCCAGCCTGCCCACATCCCCGCAGTCGAGGACTATACATAACTCGAACGGGACAGCCGCCTCTGGATCGTGCCCAATCTCACTAAAGCCCTCGAGATAGGAAAACTTGGCGGAAGCTTCCTCTAAAAATACGCTTACGTTCTTCTCCATTCCGAGAGCCTTCGCCCTGTTCCTGATATACCGTCGCACCGAGAGAGCAGAGCCTATACAGTCTCCGTCGGGGCTTATATGCCCCAATATGCATATGCTCTTCGCGCCGTCTATCTTTTCGTTGAATACAGGCTTAAACCTCTCTCTTTCGCTAAGCTCCATGATCTCCTCCGAAACGGCTCAGGCTCCACCCTCGCCGAGTACCTCGTCTATCTTCTTAGACATCTCAATGGCATATTCTATGCTTCGATCGGGCATGAAGACGAGCTCCGGCGTCTTACGAAGGTTGACTGAATGAGCCAACTCTCTCCTTATATACCCTTCGGCACTCTTAAGCCCTTCTATCGTCCTATCGAGGCTCTCTCCACCACTCACGGTAGATATATGGACTTTACAGAATTGGAGATCTGGCGTCACCTCCACCTTGGTTATGGACATGAGCGGATCTATCCTGGGATCCTTCACGCCGTCCCTGATGATAAGAGCCAGCGCACGCATGACCTCGCCGTTTATCCTATTGTTCTTTATACTGCCTTTTTTCATATTCAGTCGGCTTTCTTAGGTGTCCTGGGCACCTCTACCATCTTATATATCTCGATATTGTCGTCTACCGCAAGATCTCCGAATCCCTCGAATACCATACCGCACTCAAAACCGGTCCTGACTTCCTTGACCTCGTCCTTGAACCTCTTGAGCGAGGCGATATTGCCGTTGAATATCATATCGTCCCCGCGGTATATACGAGCCTTGGAATCGCGCTCCACCACGCCGTCGGTCACATAACAGCCCGCGATAGTACCTACTCCGGAGGCCTTAAAGAGCTGTCTTATGATAGCCTTTCCGATATCTCTCTCCTCATATACGGGAGCGAGCATCCCAGTGAGCGCGGCCTCAAGGTCGTCTATAGCCTGATAGATGACCTTATAGAGCCTTATATCAACTTTCTCTCGTTCAGCCGTGGCTTTAGCGATGTTGTCAGGCTTTACATTAAAGCCGATGATGATCGCGTTTCCGGCCGAAGCTAGGCTCACATCGGACTCGTTTATATTTCCGACCCCCGAATGGATGACTTTTACGACTACCTCCTCGTTCGAGAGCTTACCGAGAGACTGCTTGACCGCCTCTACGGATCCCTGTACATCCGCCTTGATGATGATAGGCAGCTCTTTCAGGTTGCCCGCCTTGATCTCATCAAAGAGGTCGTCGAGGTTCATCTTCTGCCTAGTCTCCTCCAGCATACGCTTCTTGTGCTCGGCGATGAAGGTCTCGGCTATATTCCTTGCCTGCTTCTCGTCCTCGCAGTCCATGAATACCTCACCCGCGTTCGGCACATCGTTGAGACCGAGGATCTCTACGGGCGTGGAGGGGCCGGCTTTCTTTACTCGCGCGCCCTTATCATCTATCATGGCGCGTACTTTACCGTAGCAAGCTCCCGCGGCAATATTGTCGCCTATCTTCAGAGTACCCTTCTGCACCAGTACCGTAGCTACGGGGCCTCTGCCCTTATCGAGCTGCGCCTCAATGACCAGTCCTCTGGCCTTGCGGTCGGGATCCGCTTTGAGTTCTAATACATCGGCTTCAAGCAGTATCATCTCAAGGAGCTCCTGTATCCCCTCTCCGGTCTTTGCGGATACCGGCACCATGGTAGTAGAGCCTCCCCATTCTTCGGCTATGAGGCCGTACTCCGTAAGCTCCTGCTTTACCTTCTCAACGTCCGCTCCCGGCTTGTCTATCTTATTGATAGCTACGACTACCTCTACCTCGGCTGCCTTCGCATGATTGATGGCTTCTATGGTCTGAGGCTTCACACCGTCGTCAGCCGCTACGACCATCACGGCTATATCCGTGGCCTGCGCGCCCCTAAGCCTCATGGCCGTAAATGCCTCGTGGCCAGGCGTGTCGATGAAGGTTATCTTCCTGTCGCCCACCTTGACTACGGAAGCTCCTATGTGCTGGGTGATACCGCCCGCCTCATGTCCGGTGACATTGGTATTTCGGATGGCGTCGAGGAGCGAAGTCTTACCGTGGTCTACATGACCCATGACGCAGACTACAGGATCGCGGGGCAACATAGCTGACTCGTCATCTTCGCCCTCCTTGAGGAGCTCGGCGATGACGTCTACGACCTCTTCCTTCTCGCAGAGTATACCGTAATCTATAGCGATCTCTTCCGCTTCCTCGTAGCTTAGGTCGGTATTGGGGGTCACCATCTTACCCGTAAGAAAGAGCTTCTTTATGATGACAGAGGGCTGGAGCTTTAGCTTCTCCGCGAGGTCTCGTATGGTGAGGGTCTCGGGGATGGTGATGGCCTTTATATCATCCTCGGGCTTTTCCTTTTTGGGCTCAGGCCTTACGAAAGCGCCCTTACCCGTTTTCTGCATAGGCGCATCATTATACCTATCCCTCTTATCGTGTCTGTCTTTCTGAAGAGCGTTTTTGTTACGAGCTCCGGGCTTTTGGGGCGCACCGAACGAAGGAGCGGCCGTACGGGCTCCGCTTCCCACGGGTCTCTGCGCTCCGTTCCTGCCGCCTCCGAAGCGGTCGCTTCCCGCGCGGACACCTGCGGCGGCCCCCTGTCTCTGGCCCGCGCGTCCCGTACCTTGACCTCTGCCCGCGCCCTGACCTCTGCCTGTCGAGTTCCTCTGAGCCTTTTTCTCGGCTTGGGCTTTTGCCTTATTAGCGGCTGTAGCCTTGGCTATGATGGCGGCGACGTTATAATCGGCGTAGGACTTCACTATCCTTATTTGAGGAGTAGCGGAAGGTACCTTGCCCACATCGGACTTGGGCGTCTTCGCGCCCTTAGTCTCTTCGGACCTCGTCTCCTTACGGGGCTTTGCGTCTTTTGCTTCCTTCCTTTCCTTAGACGCCTTCTTTTCTGTCTCTTTTGCTTCGGTCTTTTCGAGTCTTATCTCTTTTTCGGGCGCAGGAGCCTTGGCCGCCTTTGACGCAGGCTTTACCGCTTCCTCTTTGGCTGCCTTTACAGCCTCCTCGGTCTGCGATGCTAAAGGCGTACTTTCTTTAGCGAGGCTCTCCTCAGGCTTTTGATCTATGCTCTGCATGACGGGCTTTACAGGCTTAGTGCCTGCGGGAAGAGGCCTCGGACCCTTTCTCTTTGCCACGTTCTCCTCTCCCTTTTGCTGCTTGTCGTTTTCTTTTTCGCGTCTTTTTGCCGTCTTTAGAGCCGCGCCCCTAAGACTCCTCGGAAGTTCCTTTATACCCTGAGCGTTCTGTGATCTGAAGACTACGCTTACTTTTTTCTTGCGTACCGGAGCCTGTTCTTTAGCTTCTCCGCCTCCTCCAGCGTTTTGAACCGTTTTTTCGTTATTTTCATTACTCATTGGCATATCCTCCCTTGACCGAAACCAAAATATTCTTCGCAAAAGACTCATCTTCAAGGCAAACGGATGAACGTTCATCCTTGCCTATAGCGTGCCCGAGCTCCGCCTTATCCGTCTCGCATATCATGAACGGCACCTTCCTGAAGGCGCACATATCCTTAAACTTCTTCTTCGTCCCATCAGTAGCATCTGAGGCTATGATACAGAGCTTGGCTCTGCGCCCCTTTATCGACTTCTCGACGGAAAACTCTCCGCTTTTCAGCTTTCCTGCCCTTTGAGCCAGTCCCAGCATACCCAAAAGGCGCGCGTCTTTGTTGTTTTGCGTCATTCGCTCCTCGATATAATTAAAGCTTTTTCAAAAACTTATGTTTTTACGGCGTCCGGCCTTCGATCGTCCCTCTTTAGAAGGTCACGCCCCTTCTGTCTCTGTCCCTATCTCTGTCTCACCGTCTTCGGTCTCATCATCTTGTGTCATCTCGGGCTGTTCGCCTTCTATCTCGTCCTCCTTGGATCCCTCCGAAAGCTCATCTTCGATCTCATCTTCCGACGTGTCTTGGTACTCAAGATCTTCGTCTAATGTCTCCTCAGGCCCTGTAAGATCCTCATCGTACTCGAAGACCTCCTCATCCTCCCCATATCCGAACTCCTGCTCGTCGTACATAAGATCCTCATCGGGAGCCATCATGATGAGATTTCCATCTTCGTCATAGACGGGTGAGGAGATACCGAATTCGTCAAACAGCCCCAACTCCTCGGCCTGCGTCTCCGATTTAATGTCTATCTTGTATCCAGTGAGCTTCGCCGCGAGCCTCGCGTTCTGGCCCTCTTTACCTATCGCGAGCGAGAGCTGGTTATCAGGCACTATGACCTCGGCCTCCTTAGTATCTTCATCCGCCACCACGACTATGACTTTTGCAGGACTGAGTGCGTTCTCTATGAGATATGCAGCGTTCTCATCCCAGTTTATGACATCTATCTTCTCTCCGGCAAGCTCATCCACTACCGCGTTTACTCTGGTGCCATTCACGCCTACACAAGCTCCCACGGGGTCTACATTCTCATCGTGCGAGAGCACGGCCATCTTCGTCCTAGAACCCGCCTCTCTCGCGATCGCCATGATCTCCACGATCCCATCTCTTACCTCTTGGGCCTCCTGTTCGAAGAGGCACCTAACTAGGTCGGGGTGTGTACGAGATACTGAGATCCTCGGGCCTCTGGGATTATTTTTTACCTCCAATACATAGACCTTCAGCCTCTGATTCAGCTTCAGCGTCTCCCCCTTCATCTGCTCGTTCTCGGCCAATATCGCATCGGCCTTCCCGAGATTTATGGAGATGTTCCTGCCCAGGAAGCGTCTCACCACTCCGGTCATGATACTGTGTTCATGCTCGTAAAAATCACGATAGAGAGAATTTCGCTCCTCCTCTCTTATCTTCTGGACTATCACACCTTTCGCGTTCTGCGTGGCGATACGTCCGAACCTCTGTGAATCTATCTGTATATCTACGGTGCCCCCGAGCTTCGCGCCCTTATCTATGCTCTGTGCGTCGGGCAGACTGATCTCCAGCACCGGATCCTCGACATTTTCCACTACCGTTTTTTTCTGGATTATGCTGTATTCGTAGGTCTCATCATCTATGGTGACCGTGCAGTTATCGGCCTTACCGAAATGGTTTCTGCACGCAGTGAGCAGAGAATCCTCTATGGCTTTCAAAAGCGTGTCCTTGGGGATGTTCCGTTCCCTCCCAAGCAGTTCCAATGCTTCCTTAAGTTCGTTGTTCATCTTCCCTCTCCTATCATCATGAGTCTGAGCCGCCCTCGAGGAAGCCCTTAGAGCATACCTCCAGGGTATAAGCCTCTTTTATGAAGTCTTCTTTGTCGAGCCATTTGCTGAGCCTTCTGGACACCTTCACACAATCGTTGATACCTATCAGATCCTCCTCGCCTTTTTCGGCCTCTTGCGGCCGCGGACGGTCTATATAGACTCTCAGATAGTAATTACCGTCCTCCTTGACGAACTCGGTCTTTATAAGGATATAACCCTCCTTCTCGAGGAAGGTATCCAGATAGGCATTGACCCTGCCGACATATTTATCCATCGTGACCTCTTTTTTACTTAGTGTTACACACATTTGGGAGTGGACCTTCCGGCCCACTCCCACGACTGGCTTTATACTATCACCCTTTCGCTGTATTTGCAAGTTTTTTTTCAATAGCTACGCCGTTTTCATCCCCTTTCGGCTTCGTGAAGCTCACATATTCACAGTCTTTGTTCTCACAGGTATAAAAGATCCTGCCCTTTTTGGAACGTCTTATGATTATATCGCTCCCACACCTCGGACACTTGAGCCCAAGTTTCTCCACATAGGGTTTAACGTTTCGGCACTCGGGGAATCCCGGACAAGCCAGGAACTTGCCGTAGGCCCCGTATTTTATGACCATGTTCCTTCCGCACTTATCGCAGATGACATCTGTGACCTCGTCGGCAAGCTTCACTTTCTCGAGATCGCGCGCCGCGACATCAGCAGCCTCCTTTAGATCCGGGTAGAAGTTCCTTATGAGCTCCTTCCAACAGGTCTTGCCCTCTGCCACGCTGTCCAGCATATACTCCATATTCGCGGTGAAGCCCTCATCCACTATGGAAGGAAAAGACTTTCGCATAAGGTCGTTCACGGCCGTACCGAGCTCTGTAACAAGGATATTTCGTTTTTCCTTAGTGATATAGCGTCTAGTAGTTATGGTGGCTATCGTAGGCGCATAAGTAGAAGGCCTCCCTATGCCGTCCTCCTCCATCTTTCGTATCAGTGAAGCCTCAGTATAGTGCGCGGGAGGCTCCGTCTTATGGCTGAGCGCCTCAAGCTTATCAAAGCGCACGCTCTCTCCTTCCTTCATAAAGGAGAGATCCTGTTTGTTATCTTCATCGGCAGCCGCGTCTCCGTAGACCGATAGAAAGCCGTCAAATCTCAGCTTAGAGCCTGAGGCGGTGAAAGTATGCGTACCGCAGTTCAGCTTTGTATTGATAGTATCATATACCGCGGGCGTCATACGACTCGCTGTAAAACGTTTCCAGATGAGCTGATATAGTCGAAACTCATCTCTTTGAAGCTGATCCTT
>CAZQFD010000026.1:0-10901 GCA_964592535.1 uncultured Lachnospiraceae bacterium
CCGAAAAACAGAAGGGCCGAAAGCATGGAGATGAACGCCGAAAGTCCGAGCACCTTCTTTATGCTCTTTACATCCCCGCTTCCGAAGAACTGCGCCGCGAGCACGTTGCTGCCCGAGCATATACCGAAGATCAAAAGTGAAAATACGAAATAATATTTGTTCGCGAGGCCTACCGCCGCTATGGCCGTGGATCCCAGCCTGCCTATCATCAGCGTATCGATCATGTTCGTCACGTTGTTCAGCAGGTTCTGAAACGCCACCGGCGCAGCTATAAGCATAGCCTTCTTTAGAAAAGAACGGTCTTTGAATGTATCTATGATAGATGCTTTGTACGAAAATGTCGCTGTCATGATCTCTCCGTAACGGCATAAGCCACAGCAAGGTTTCCCGTATCCGAGGTACTGATATGTATCTTTACGATCCCAAGGCGCGCAGAAAGCTCCTTAGCACCTCCCGATAGCTCGATATATGGCGCTCCGTCCGCGTCCCTTAGACACTCGATGTCTATAGGGCCGAAGCCTCGAAAACCCGTCCTTAGAGCTTTCGCTACGGCCTCCTTCGCCGCAAAATCGGAGGCCAGCCTTTCGGGCTTATGTAAGGCCTCTTTAAGCTCCCTTTCACTGAATACCCTTGCCTTAAAGCTCTCCTTTTCGCAGGCCCTGAGCACACGCTTTATCTCGATGATGTCCGTGCCTATGGAATATATCACTTGTTCTTGTTCAGCATATTGTAGCAGAGCCTCATCACGCTCTCCGAAAGATGTACGTTCTCTACTACTATGGAATCGGGCATATTGAGATCCGTATGGGCAAAATTCCATATGCCCTTAATGTCTGTGTCCTTCAGCATATCAGCCAGCTCGATCGCCGCGTCCTTGGGTACGGTAAGAGCCACTATCTCGATATCATTATCGCGGATATAGTCCGTTATCATATCCATCGGATAGGTCTTTATCCCGCTATAGGTCTTGCCTACCTTGTTTTCGTCCTTATCGAACAGCGCCTTTATGCGGAAGCCTCTTTTTTCAATATCCGAATAGCCCGCGAGAGCCTTCCCAAAATTCCCAGCTCCGATGACTATGATATTATGCACATGGTCTATGCCCAATATCCTTCCTATCTCCTCATGGAGATTATTGACATTATAGCCATAGCCCTGCTGCCCGAAGCCGCCAAAGCTGTTGAGATCCTGCCTTATCTGCGAGGCTGTCACTCTCATGAGCTTCGAGAACTCCCCGGAGGAGATCCTGTCTACTCCTCGGGCCTTTAGCTCTCCCAGATACCTGTAATATCTGGGCAACCTTCGAATAATGGCGCTAGATATTTTTTTCTCTTTCTCCATTATAATGAGCCTCTCTAAAAAAGTGCGAGACCGCACCTGTGTTTTTTTATTATATGTTTTCGTCTTTATCCTGTCAATCTCGCAGAGACTGCCCTTTAGACTTTAAGTGTAGGATCACAATACATGTGTTACATCACAACTGAATACATAGAGAAACGAAGATAACATATAATTAATTTCTCAAAATCAATTCATAAAAGTAGACATGCTATATAGCCGTATGGTAGAATTAAGTCGTCACAAGAAAACCTATAAAAGAAGACTAGGGAGCTATGTATGATAGGATTATACAGCTAATTGAAGATTCAATAAAGCACGATTTAAAGAATCATGTCCGTAAACAGTGTCGAAGAAACATTAAACGCCCTGTTGGATAAGGAAACTCATGAAAAGGATGGTGACGGTTATGAGCAATAAAGCTAAAAAAGATACAACTTCCAAACATTCAATGTGGTCGTTTTTTACTGAATTGCCACTTGGTTGTCAATTAATATTGGTTTTTGATTTTTGCTCACTTCTGGTAATACCAATAATATTAGGAATAATAAAAGTCTTGGTTAGTAAATTCTTGGATAGAGAATTCTTGGATGGAGAATTCTTGCTTAATACAGCAGAAATAATATCTATCGTATTTATTTTTGTAATCGTCATTGCATTCATCCTTGCATACAGCTTTTTGATAAGGTACGACAAGGAGAAAAACGTGAAAATAGACCCTTGCGAACTGGTCAAAGAGTTGGAGTCTTTTTGGATCGAAGAAGATGATGCCGAAAAGTTAGCAAATGAATTCCTGTCTGATAAACTCAAAACACTTATCAGGAAAGACTATCTGTTTTCCCCAACGCATTACAGATTTCTATATAACTCTCTAAAAAAATATATAAAAGATAAATGCCCCGACGCACTCGATGCAAGTTTTTTTTTGAATGCATCGATTCATAAAAAAGAAAATTTCAGCGACGAACACCTCTTATCCTTTGCCGCAGCTATTGTTCTTGCTTTTCTTTTCGGGTACAGTGGTTCTAAAGGTTTCATAGATAGTGCAAACACCTGGAGTGCCTTCATTATAATAATTATTCTTATGTCTTGTTTATCTATAATAGCAATTTTCAGGATACAAATCATAGGCCACGATAAACGAAAACTTGCTTTTCACCTGTCCATTTTGAACCAATTAAAAAAAGATATCAATGTGGAAAAGAGCAAAGCTAGTAAAGCTCCTGGGCAAATCTCAACCACAGATTTATCAAGCGTCGGCAACGAAAGCGACGACAACGTTGGTAAATCACAAAAACTCCATGCTCCGTCCGTGGCGTGGGTGCGCAAAAGCACTTTCATACTTAGGGTCCGAAAGAGGTGAATGAATGCGAATATTAAAGGCCGCCGCGAAAGCGACGGCCTCTTCGATACATCTATCGGTGTATCTGCTATATATGGTATACTGCTCCTGTGGATCTCTCTTTATTCTGATCCTTTACAAGCGTCATCTGAGGGACACCTACAGCCTTTATAGCCCTTACATCATTCCCATGTTGGGATCTGCGGGCATTGCCGCCTTGGGCTCCTTTATATCAGCTACTACAGCCTCAGTCGTAAGCAATGTAGACGCTACCGACTCGGCGTTCTGAAGAGCTGACCTCGTGACCTTAGCGGGATCTATGATGCCTGCCTGTATCATGTCTACATAGGTCGCCTTGCTTACGTCGAAGCCCGTCCCCTCATCGCTCTCCTTTACCTTATTGACGATGACAGCACCGTCAAGTCCAGCATTCTCAGCTATGCGGTAGAGCGGGGACTCAAGAGCCTTGAGCACGATAGCCGCGCCTGTCCTCTCATCGCCTTCCAGCTCGGCCACTACCTTGCTTACGGCATCGATAGCGTGGATGTAAGCCGTACCGCCTCCGGGCACGATACCTTCCTCGACTGCCGCTCTCGTAGCGTTCAGAGCGTCTTCCATACGGAGCTTAGCTTCCTTCATCTCTGTCTCGGTAGCCGCGCCTACTCTGATGACAGCTACTCCGCCCGCGAGCTTAGCCAACCTCTCCTGAAGCTTCTCTCTGTCGAAATCGGAGGTCGTCTCCTCTATCTGAGCTTTGATCTGAGCTTCTCTCTTCTCGATCTCAGTCCTGTCTCCGAGACCGTCTACGATGATCGTGTCGTCCTTGGTGACCTTTACCGACTTACAACGTCCGAGCGTCTGGATATCAGCGTCCTTCAACTCAAGGCCCAGTTCATCGGAGATGACCTGACCGCCTGTCAGTATAGCTATATCCTGAAGCATCTCCTTACGTCTGTCGCCATAGCCGGGAGCCTTGACGGCTACTACCGAGAAGGTGCCGCGCAGCTTATTCACAAGGAGGGTCGTAAGAGCCTCGCCCTCTACATCCTCGGCGATGACGAGGAGCTTAGCTCCCATCTTCACTATCTCCTCGAGCAGGGGCAGGAGGTCTTGGATGTTCGAGATCTTTTTATCAGTGATAAGGATATAAGGATCCTCCAGATTGGCCTCCATCTTATCCATATCGGTGCACATATACGCGCTGATATAGCCTCTGTCGAACTGCATACCTTCTACGAGATCGAGCTCGGTCTTCATCGTCTTGGACTCTTCGATGGTGATGACGCCGTCCTTTGAGACTTTCTCCATAGCGTCCGCTACCATCTCGCCGACCTCATCGCTCGAAGCAGAGATAGCCGCTACTCTCGCGATCTGCTCCTTGCCTGATACGGTCTGAGCAGTCTGCTCTATATCCGCTACAGCGGCATTGACTGCCTTACGCATGCCCTTACGCATAACGATGGGATTAGCGCCCGCGGCAAGGTTCTTCATGCCTTCGTTTATCATAGCCTGAGCCAACACCGTAGCTGTGGTAGTGCCGTCGCCGGCTACGTCATTCGTCTTAGTGGCCACTTCCTTTACGAGCTGCGCGCCCATGTTCTCATAAGGGTCAGCAAGCTCTATCTCCTTGGCTATGGTCACGCCGTCATTCGTGATGAGCGGGGTGCCGAAGGACTTGTCAAGGACAACGTTCCTGCCCTTGGGGCCGAGCGTGACTCCCACGGTATCAGCTAATTTATTTACGCCTTCTTCCATATACTTGCGGGCGTCAACTCCGTATTTGATCTCTTTTGCCATGTTTAAATCGCCTCCATGCTCTCTTATCTAATAAATGTCATCTATCGGATACTCAGTCCTCTATGATAGCAAGTATGTCGGACTGTTTAACGATGAGATATTTCTCCTCATCCATCTCTACCTCGGTGCCCGAATACTTGGAGTATACTACCTTGTCACCGGCCTTGACCTGCATCTTGACCTCTTTGCCGTCTACCACACCGCCGGGGCCTGCTGCTATGACCTCTGCCTGTCCGGGCTTCTCCTTATCCTGTCCAGGAAGCACTATGCCGGACTTCGTCGTCTCCTCAGCCTGCAATTTCTTAAGAACGACCTTGTCATCAAGCGGTACTAATTTCATATCTGAACCTCCTAAGTTACTTTTATGCTGATACCCTTTTAATCTTTGATAAAAGGGTCTCTTTACTTTCCGGAGCTTATTGTAGCACTGTTTGTTAGCACTGTCAACATTTGAGTGCTAGCGAATTTATAAAAAAAATATAAACATACATTGACTGTTTTCAACTTGTACGGGAGGAGGAATTATGCTATCATTTACATAGCCTGAGATGTTCGTTTGGTTTATTTAATTACTTCCACAAATTGACATAAGGGACTTCGGTATTGATAGTGTGGATGTCGGGCCGTCTCGAACGGATGGCTGAAGCAACTTCCGAGAAGACCCACCCTGGCGTAACGCTGGGAGTCACTTATAGACCGACGGCACCTTGGGTCTTATCTTACATATAAATGAAAAGACGTTTTCAGCCTCTTCATTTAGCGGCGTCATGATACCGTATGATGACCGTAGGGTCTACTTCTGTCCGAGAGCGTATACCATATGCCTCTCATAGGGCTTTTTCTTACATCATCGACATATCATGGGTAGTCCGTTTTAAAATATCTATATATCTTTGGAGGTCACGATATGATAAGCTACGGGAGATTGATGGAGATGGCTCTAAAGAAGCTGCCCGATTCCTATGTGCCCTATTCACATTTTCACTGCGCCGCCGCTCTGCTCTGTGCCGACGGCTCTGTATTTTTAGGGGTCAATATAGAGAACGCGTCATATACGCCGACCATATGCGCCGAGCGCTGCGCTATATTTAAAGCGGTGTCGGAAGGCCACAGAGACTTCACAGCGATCGCGGTAGTAGGCGTACCGGAGAGCGTATTGGACTCGGAAGAATACAAAAAGGACTTCTCGCTTCCCGCCGAATATGGAAAGAGCGCTCCCTGCGGAGTGTGCAGACAGGTCATGCGCGAATTTTGCGACCCGGAAGCCTTTGATATAATACTGGGGACCTCAAAGGAGCATTATAACACTTACAAGCTAAAGGAGATATACCCCATGAGCTTCGGCCCTGAGGACCTGGGGCTTTGAGAGAGCTTTAGCTGATAAAAGAGCCTTAAAACGGTAACGCAAGACTTTCATCAAGGCCGTTCACCGCCGTCTACCCGGTGGGACGGACCTCACAGTAATAGCCGTATGTACGGCAGATCGGAGGGCTATATGTCAAGAAGGAATAACGGGGCTGGCAGATTTTTCGGACTGGCCGCCGCTGTGGGAGCGGCTGCGCTCGCTGTAAAATATATCACCGACCACACGGATTTTATGGAATCCGCGGAGCCTAAACTGAACGATCTTAAAGAAAGCTCCGCTAAGACTAAGGAGGCTGCTAAGCGCACCTATATCTCTCTCAAAGAGCACGCCTGTGCCAAGGAGGCGGTAGGTGAGCTTGCGAAAAGCACCGGGCAGATGGTAAAAGGCGCCGGAGATGTGGCCGTGGCGGCCGGCAAGTCCGCTGTACACCATGTGAAAGAACTCAAGGCCCTCTATGATGAGGATCCCGACGCGGCGAAGCGTGAGCTTGCCGATAACTTAAAGGATATGAAGGACGATCTGAGCGAAGCCGTACTAAATGCCGCAGATAAGGTATCGGAGCTTCGAAGCTCCGCTCGTGCGACTTCATGTGTGGAAGGCGATGAAAAAGAAGGCTGCAGCTGCGACTGTGAGGCCGCCGAGGTAAACGGAGACGATGTGGATCCTGAGGCTCCCACAGTTTCGGACGATACGATCTGATCATACAAAAAGAGGCTCGAAAGTCACTAACTTTGCGGGTCTCTTTTTAGGCTTACAGTATATTGAACAGTTCGTTTATATATCTCACACCGACCGCCTCGATCCCGTCGATGGATCTGCATTTTGAGGCGTCTCTGCGAGGAAGTATGATACGTTTAAAGCCCAGCTTCCTAGCCTCCTTTACTCGGTCTTCTGGCTGACGCACGCCTCTTACCTCGCCCGAAAGGCCTACCTCGCCGAATACCAGGGTATCATCCGGTATGGGTATATTTTTATAGGAAGATATGACAGCCGCGATCAGCGCGAGATCCACTCCCGTCTCTGACACCCTCATGCCGCCGGCTACATTGACATAAGCGTCACAGCGAGAGAGCAGCATACCGGCTCGTTTCTCCATGACCGCGAGCAAGAGGTTCATCCTGTTGTAGTCTATGCCGAGAGCCTGCCGTCTCGCCATGCCGAAGGCAGTCTCACAAACGAGAGCCTGCACTTCCGCGAGCATGGGCCTCGTCCCCTCTAAAAGACAGGTCACTACCGCTCCGCTCGCGTTCTCGGGCCTATCGGAGAGCAAGAGCTTAGAAGGATCCTCTACCTCACAAAGCCCGTTCCGCCTCATCTCGAACACACCTATCTCATTTGTAGAGCCGAAGCGGTCCTTGGCGGCGCGCAGCATCCTGAGCGCTCCGTTTTGAGCTGAATCGAAATAGAGCACCGCATCCACGATATGCTCAAGCACTCTGGGGCCGGCCACCGTGCCCTCTTTAGTGACATGTCCCACCAAGAATATGGCTATATCCTCTTCTTTCGCGAGCATCATCATGCGCTGGGCGCACTCTCTCACTTGAGTCACTGAGCCCGCGGCTGAGGTCACATCGTCCGAGTACATGGTCTGCACCGAGTCCACTATACATATATCCGGATGTTCCTTCGTGACGACCGAGACGATAGTCTCAAGGTGTATCTCCGAGAGGAAGTTCAGCTTTCCGTCGGAAAAGCCTATACGGTCGGCCCTCAGCTTTATCTGGCCGAGGCTCTCCTCGCCGGAGACATAGAGCACATATCGTCCCGCCTCCGCCATCTTTATCGCCATCTGCAATAATAGCGTAGACTTTCCTATTCCCGGATCTCCTGCGAGCAGCACGAGGCTCCCCCGCACCACTCCGCCTCCCAACACCCTTGAAAATTCAGGAAAGCCCGTGTCCATACGATCTTCATCATAGGCGTTGATGTCCTTTATCCCGACCAATCTTCTCGCAGTGTCGGTCGAAGCCCTTTTAGAGCCTTGTCCGGTCCCTTTACGTGCGGCTGAGACTACCGGTTCCTCTGCGAAGGAGTTCCAGCTATGACACGCGGGACATTGTCCCAGCCATTTTTTTGACTCGTAGCCGCACTCCGTGCAAAAGAATACGGAACCGGCCTTCATCTTGTTCGGCAAATCAGTCTCCGTTCATCAAGATATGATCAGGCCTGCTCCTTTACCTTTTGCCTTTCGGCAGGCTTTCTCTTGGGAACGGCCTTTTCTTTGTCTATGCTTTCCGTCACATCTTCCTCGGTCTTTTTCCTACGCTTGGGAAGTTTGAGGATCCTGAGGCTCTCCTTTGAATCAGGGTTGCAGGCTATCAGCACCGTATCTCCGGATCTGATATTGCCGTCCAGCACCTCTTCGGCTACCTTGTCCTCTACGAGCGTCTGTATCTCTCTCTTAAGAGGCCTTGCCCCGTATTTCTCATTGTAACCGCGCTCGATAAGGAGCTGTTTCGCGTCCTCAGAGACCTCAGCGGTTATATCCATCTGCTCTTTCATGCGCTTCGCCACATCACCGAGCATGATGTCCACGATCTTGCCCATGTTCTCCTTCGTGAGCTGGCGGAACACGATGATATCATCTATCCTGTTTAAAAACTCAGGTTTGAACATCCTCTGTACTTCTTCCATGACCTTCTGTTTCATGCCGTTGTAGTCGGAGTCCGCGTCTTCCGTAGCCATGAATCCGAGCAGCTTGGGCGCGATTATGTTCTGCGCTCCCGCGTTAGAGGTCATGATGATGATGGTGTTTTTAAAGTCTACCTTGCGGCCCTGCGCGTCCGTGATACACCCGTCATCAAGCACCTGAAGGAGTATATTGAACACATCGGGATGGGCCTTCTCGATCTCATCGAAAAGTATGACCGAATAGGGATTGCGGCGCACCTTCTCCGAAAGCTGTCCGCCCTCCTCGAAACCCACATAGCCGGGAGGCGATCCTATCATCTTGGAGACGCTGTGCTTTTCCATATATTCGGACATATCTACCCTGATGAGGGCATTCTCCGAACCGAACACAGCTTCCGCAAGCGCCTTTGAAAGCTCGGTCTTACCTACGCCCGTAGGACCTAGGAACATAAAGGAGCCTATGGGACGCTTCGGGTCTTTTATACCTACTCTACCCCTCTTTATAGCCCTTGCCACGGCCCGCACGGCCTCGTCCTGAGAAACAATCCGCTCATGAAGTATGGCTTCCAAATTCTTTATCCTGACAGATTCATGCTCCGTGAGCTTGCTGACAGGAATCTTTGTCCAGTTACTCACCACGTCGGCGATCTCTGCCTCTCCCACAACGTCTCTTTGAGCCTCTGCGGGAGAGTTTAGATCCTCCAGCCTCTTTAGGCGTTTTCTCGCCCTATCTTCTTTTTTGTTTATCTCGGCCGCCTTGTCAAAGTCATTCTCAACGACAGCCTGCTCTTTTTCTTTTTCAAGAGTCCTGAGCTTTTCCAGAGCCTTTTTTACATCTGTAGGGCTCTCTATAGGCTCCATGAGCCCCAAACGCAGCTTTGACGCGGCCTCGTCTATCAGGTCTATCGCCTTATCCGGAAGGAAGCGATCGTTTATATACCGCTCGCTCATCTTCACGGCCGCCTCTACAGCCTCATCGCTGATGGTGACCCCATGAAATTCCTCATAGTTATGTCTGATACCCTTCAGTATCTCTATGGTCTCTTCTTCACTAGGCTCATCCACCATGACTGGCTGGAAACGCCTCTCAAGGGCGCTGTCCTTTTCTATATACTTTCTGTATTCATTTACCGTGGTGGCTCCGATGATCTGCAGCTCGCCTCTCGCCAATGAAGGCTTCAGTATATTGGCGGCGTCAAGCGCACCTTCGGCTCCGCCGGCTCCGATGATCGTATGTATCTCATCTATGAAGAGCAGGCAATCCCCGTCGCTCTGAGCCTCCTGTATGACTCTCTTTATACGTTCCTCAAACTCGCCTCTATACTTGGATCCGGCTACCATGCCGCTTATATCGAGCGCGAGCAGACGCTTGCCGCTTATGGTCTTGGGCACTTTATCCTCGACTATGAGGGAAGCAAGCCCTTCTACAACGGCAGTCTTTCCTACGCCCGGCTCTCCTATCAGACAGGGGTTGTTTTTAGTACGCCTCGAGAGGATCTGCACCACCCGCATGATCTCGTTACGTCTGCCTATCACGGGATCCAGCTTTCCTTCCCTCGCAAGCTCCGTAATGTCTCTCGAATACTGATTCAAGGTAGGCGTCTGAGCCTTCTTCGCCTTCTCCTGTTCCGTCTCTCCGCGCTCGCCTATATCCTCGCCCATGGAGGCTATTATCTCCTGATAGATGGCTTGTATATTGGCTCCGAGCGTATTCATGATCCTGACTGCCACACAATCCGGCTGCTTCAGGAGCGCGATGAGTATGTGCTCAGTACCGATAAGAGGCGAACGAAAATAGTCCGCCTCTCTGCAACTTTGTTCAAGGATATGTCTCGCGCTCGGTGTATAGCCGCTGTTTTCGGAGACGACCACGTTCTCGTCCGAGATGAGCCTCTCTATAAGCGGCGTCACCGTCTCCTCGGTTATATTGAAGGCTCTGAGCACCGACGCGGCGACACAGTCCTGTTCTCTTATGAGACCACAAAGCAAATGCTCCGACCCTACATATCCGTGACCCATCTCCTCAGATATATCATAGGCAAGCTGAAGCGCCTCCTTTGCCTTTTGCGTGAATTGTTCCATCAAATATCTCCCAAATATATATTCCTAAAATCACAGGATATACCTATCTCGGATATTTTACAATGAAAATGCTATAAATTAAACTAAAATATCTATAAATCGGTCCTTTAAAAATCCAGATCCTCGAAGGTATCGTCGCCGTCTTTCATATCTTTCGTATCTTCCTGCCGCATCCTCGACGTCCTTCTCCTTCGCCTTTGGCGGGCATCTCGCGAGACGACTTCCTCAGCGCTCTCCTTCGTATCGTCCTCAGCCTCAGAGGGCTTCGTCTCGGTATCTTCCGAAAGCCCCAGTTCTTCTATGTCTGTATCAGCCTCATCTGTGCCGAGTTCCTTCTTGGGCTGC
>CAZQFD010000027.1:0-10879 GCA_964592535.1 uncultured Lachnospiraceae bacterium
GGTCTTACCACAAATATGATCGCCAACATGGGGAAGGGAAAGAACATCAGCATGGAAACGCTGGTTCGTATCTGCGAAGCCTTGAATTGTGGGATATTGGATGTGATTGAATTAGAACAGGATGAAGGAACTGAAATGTCAAATTGATGAGAAAGGTGCTACGAAATGGACTATAGAGAAAGAATTACCAGACTTTGGTTTGATATGTGGCTTGCAAAAAAAGATTTAGGTATATTTGACGTGTTTTCTGATAATGCCGTATATATTGAAAGTTGGGGGCCAGAGTACCACGGTTCCAAGAAGATAAAACTTTGGTTTGAAGAATGGAATACCCGTGGAACTGTCTTGCAATGGGACATCAAGCAATTTTTTCATAAAGGTGATCAGACCATTGTTGAATGGTATTTCAAAAATAAGATGGATGCCGGTAACGTAGAAGCATTTGAAGGGATGTCGCTGATCAAGTGGACACCAGATGATAAAATTGCTCTCTTAAAAGAATTTGGTTGTAACGAAAATCGGTATGACCCTTATAAAGATGGCAATATTCCACATTTCAGAGATGAAAATGCAAAGTGGTTTTAATACAGTCATGCTTTAACTTATGAAGGTGACGTAATGAAGATAGAAATTTGGAAAAAGATTTTCCACAGTATTTCAAACCTTCATATCCAGAAGAATTTAAGTTGTTTTCGCATTCGGAACGTCTCGGGATAATATCCCACCTTATGCCTTGTGTACAAACAGGCCCTCGCCATCATAGAAGATCTCCTGGGCTGCGTCCAGATGTTCCTTGCTCCAGATGGCAGGTGTGCCGCCTGAATGCAGGAAGATGGCATTTTCGCCTTCGGGGATCTTGCCGCTGCGCACCAGATCTACAAAACCATGGAAGATCTTTCCGGTATAGCAGGGGTCAGTGAACAGACCTTCGGTACGAGCCAGCAGAGCCATATACTGTTGAGTCACCGGATCCGGCACAGATCCATTATCCATGAGCCGATGCTGGGATCCATCGATATCCGTCCCTATCTGGCACAGTACCACAACTGCATAGAAGAAGTGATCTGCTTTTGATCTCGGCAAAACTTGCTCAGGCCCCGTCATCTTTTCTTTGCGTATATCATGGTAGCGATCAGTCCGAGCCCGTATACGACGGTGACGCATAGGAACGGCAGCTTTGCGTGTACCGAATAGATGAAGCCTGCAGTCAGAGACCCGACTATGCTTCCAAGAGATTGGGTCGCGGTGAAGAAGCCCATGACCAGATTCTTTTGTTTGGTGGTGGCCCTCTTTGCGATCATGTTTTGAAGGACGGGCACGCTGACCGAATATCCCGCGTATAAGATCACGCTCATGATCATGAATACAGCGATATTACCGGATATGGTGACGCCTATGCCGGAAAGCACGCAGACGAGGACGATAGCTACCATGCTCTTTGCCGTATCGGTCTTATTTATGATCCATATGCAGAGGCTCATATTGGCAGTAAATGAGACTATGCCCACGAAGGCCTTTATGATACCGTTATAGGAGGACGTCAATGCGAGAGCATCCTTTAGATAATAATTGAACGCCTGATCGAAGCCCGTATTGCCGAAATTCGTGAGGATGTTCATTATAAACAGCATAAGGAACGCGTAAGTCATGAACGTTCTGCTGTCTAGGAATGCCTTAAAGGGGTTGACTTCTTTTTTTAGCTCTGAGATGGATATATCCTTAAGGCTCCCCTCTCCGTCAGGTACACAAACGATGAAGAACAATACAGCCGAAGCGATGAGACAGGAGGCCTGTGCGAGGAACGAGAGCCTTACGGAGATCTCTCCCAAGAAGCCGCCTATGAGATAACCGAAAGCGCCGCCTACGCTCTTTATGGTGGCCGCGTATGTCAGGTATCTGCCCTGATCTTCGGGTCTTGCCACATTGACTATATAGGTTAGGAAGCTTACGAAGCAGCCTCCCGTAAAAAGGCCTGCGAACATCCTCGCCAGCACTATCATGAGCTCCGATCCTGCGTAGGCGAACCAGATCTGGGCGAGACCATATCCGAAACAGCAGACAAGGAGCGCCGTCTTTGAGGATATATAGGTATTTATCTTTCCCCAAAAAGGCGACACGAGGAAATTGGTAAACATCATAGCCGCGAGGGCAAGCCCGAACATATAGTCGTGAAGCCCCAGATCCTGTATGATCGTCGGCGTGACCGGGTGAGCAAAGCTTGCCGCAAGATTGAAAAGCGTCATGGTCAAAAAGAATGTCGTGAACCTTCTTTTATAAGTCATCTTTTTCCACTCCTTTTAACTTTTTATCCTTATATCTCGGGTCCTTTACGGCCTTAGGCCAGCCCTTAAGACCCCCGTCCAGTATGGCCCTTAGGAGCCTCTTATCCGTACCGGGATCTCTTTTATATATCTCGGCCAAAAGCTCTTTTACATATTGGCGCTTCGTATATCCGTCTGCGGGACAGGGATTCTTACACACGGGAAGGCCCTGTTTTTTCGCGAAGCTCACTATGTCCGCCTCATTTGCGAAGATGAGCGGTCTTATGACATAGAGCTGCGTATTATCCAGATATGTGAGCGGTGAGAAGGTATTGAAACGGCCTTCATATATGAGCGACAAAAACACGGTCTCTATGAGATCGTCCTTATGATGGGCGTAGGCTATCTTGTTCGCTCCTATCTTAAGCGCCTGTTCATTGAGCGCACCTTTTCTGAGCTTCGCGCAGAGCGAGCAGGGATTTTTTTCTTTCCTTGTCTCGAACAATATCTCCGCGATCTGCGTATCGACCACATAGTAAGGGACCGAAAGCTCCTTACAGAAAGCTCTCACAGTATTTAGATCCATATTTCCAAAGCCTAAGTCGACGGTTATCGCGCTCAGCTCATAGTTTTTTGGATAAAAGCGCTTCAGCGCGTTCAATGCCACTAAGAGGCTCAGCGAATCTTTTCCCGCTGAGACCCCGACTGCGATATGGTCTCCCTTGTCTATCAGCGTATAAGTATCTATGGCCCGTCTTGTAACGCTTAAAAGCTGCTGTAATTCCATCCTCAATCCCCATTTCCTATAAGGTCTCTGTAATACGGCCAGTCGGCGGTCATCTCTGCGACGACGACATTATTCGTGACACCTCCTGTCTCATGTATCACGATCATATTGCCGTTTTCGGCCCAGCACAAGAACATGACGACATGGGCATCCGCGCCCGTCCTGATGATGATGTCACCGGGGTTCAGCTCCTCCCTGGAGATCCTCGTTCCACAGCCTACCAAAGATCCTGTGCTCTCTCCGGGGAGCGAGGAGCCTGTCACGGACCAGTATACCCAATTTATCCAGCCGGAACAATCCAGTCCTCTGAGCACTCTTCCCATCTCGTCGGGGGAGGTGATCGTGCCGAAGGAATTGACCTCATAGCCTGCGCCGTAAGGTTTTCCGCCCCAATAGTAAGGTACCTTACCGACCGACTCAAGCGCAAATTTGATGATGTCTCTCCTCTCCTGCGAGGTATCGGAAGGAAGGAGCGACATATAGTAGCTTATCTCCTCCGTGCTGAGCGTACGGCCGACAGCTATGGCGGAGATAGTAAGTCCGTAGCGCGCGAACCAGTCCTGTGAGTTCAGCTCTCTCACCTCATTGAGCTTGTCCTCTGTCCAGCCCTGCCACTCGTCATTGAAATTATCGGGATCGTTACCGATGGTATCGGCGGCTATCAGACCGTTCTCATCGTCAAGGCCTTTTATGGTCACGCTGATATATATGTCTATGTGCCCGGGGCAGGTGACCGCCTGGCTCTCGACACCAGTCAATCCCTCTGTATCTATCTCCATATCCGTATCGGACAATGCAGAGAGAGCCGCGTTCACAGCGGCGTTTATAGCATCAGCGGGGCCCGCGGTCTCGGAGATGGTCACACCGGCGGCAGTTTCGGAAGTCTCGGCGGCTTCCGTGTTGCTTGCCGGATCCTCCGAACTTTCGGGGCCTCCAGTGTCCTCAACTGTCATCCCTGCCGAAGATTCCACGGCAGCCGCGCTTTCTGCTTCGGACGATGTATCTTCCGTGCCCTCTGCTTCGGATATGAGCCATACACTTTCCGAAAGTCCTGTCTCAGAGCTTTGCGCATGAACCGAAAAAACTTCGCTGTCTGCGGCATTCTCATAGGAAGCGCTTTCGCTATCGGTGTATGCGTGAGCGGACATCTCGGTTTCTATAGAGGCTAGAGTCTCCGAAGCCTCGGCGGTCGTATCTGACACAGCGCTGTCCGCAGCCTCCTCTGTCCCGCCGGTAGTTTCGGACCCCGTCACATAGCTCCAATCCCCGGTATATGCGGAAGATGAAAGCTCCAAAGATCCCGTCCCGCTCTCTTGGGGCTCACCTTCGGAGGCCTCAGCGGATGTTTCGTATGAGGTCGTATCGGAGAGATTCAGCTCCGTCGTACTGACCTTAGCGCTCTCCGTGCTTCCCAATGAGCCAAGCCCTCTCACCGCGAGCGCGGTATCGCCAGCGGATCTCGCCGTGGCCTTCGCGAGTGCCTCTCTAAGGCTCTGCTGCTCTCTCTCCTGCTCTAATACCTCGTTAGCCTCCTCTTCTATCGTCCTATCGAGACAGCCCGAGCAATAGTAGACATTTCCAAGAGTAAAGCTCGAACTGTGTGCATCCTCCCAAAGCGAAAGAGCGAATTCCAACATGGCGTCGGCGTCATACATATCGTGGTAGTAGCTGTACACCGAGGCCATGGAAAGTATGGACTTTACGAGTGGATACTCGTTTATACGATCGCCGTCACCGTCATAAAAGGCGATATTTATGTTTTTGAAATGGTTGACCGTCCATGTGGAAGTATCTGACAGATCGTGGGAGGAGTCTGTGGGGTCGTAGCTTCCTATGACACGTTCGGCCGCAAACCCGAGACGCTCCGCCATGTCGAGCGGCGAGGTATC
Source organism: uncultured Lachnospiraceae bacterium (assembly GCA_964592535.1). GTDB lineage: Bacteria > Bacillota > Clostridia > Lachnospirales > Lachnospiraceae > Avilachnospira. Next base: position 4,938 of record CAZQFD010000027.1, read on the forward strand.
ATATATGTCATACAGCTCCGCCAAAAACTGCGCTTCCAAGGTGGCAAGCTCGCTGTACATCTTGCCCGCGTAGGAATTCATCACATCATCGGTGCTGTCCTCGTCCTCATAGAAGTAAGCGAGGTTCAATACCGTAGGGCCCGGTACATATTCCTCATCCTCTATATCGTCCGTAAGAGCGGAATTTATCTCCGAATAGACAGCGTCGATCCCCGCAGGGGCCGCTTCCGATGAGGTGGCTTCGGTCGTCACGTAGTCGATCTCATCATGATCTGCTTTGATGATGAGATCTGCGGACACCACGAAGGCGACGAGTATGAGCGTCGTCAATGATATGAGCAGTATCTGTTTTTTGCTGAGTCCTTTAAGATCCACTGAAACGTTTTCTGAGTTTTTCGAGCGTTTCCTTAAAATAGCTCGGAAGCTTTGCCAAAAATTCCATATACTCTCCCGTCACGGGATGTATGAAACCAAGTACCGCGGCGTGGAGATATTGGCCGTTGCCTTTATATGGATCCTTCGCGCGTCCGTATATCTCGTCGCCCAAAAGAGGGTGCCCTATATAGCTCATATGAACTCTGATCTGATGGGTGCGCCCGGTCTCGAGCCTGCATTCTACATATGAGACGTCTCCAAGCTCCTCTAAGAGCTCATAATGTGTCACGGCCGGCCTTCCGCCGCTTATGACGCCCATCTTCTTCCTATCGTCTTTCCTGCGCCCTATGGGCGCGTCTATCGTGCCCACAGGCTCCTTTAGCCTTCCGTAGACCAATGCTCTGTACCTGCGCGTTATGCTGTGCGCAGACAGCTGCCCGGAAAGAGCTATATGGGCCGCGTCATTTTTACAGGCCACGATGAGCCCCGTAGTATCCTTATCTATACGGTGTACTATACCGGGACGAAGCTCTCCGTTTATACCGGAGAGGCTGCCTTCGCAGTGGTACATCAGCGCGTTCACTAAAGTATCGTTCTCATGTCCCGCTGCGGGATGTATGACCAGCCCCTTTTGCTTATCTACGACTATGAGATCGTCATCCTCATAGACTATATCGAGCGGTATATCAGAAGGTCTGGGCGCGCGTGTTTTCTCTTTCTTCTCGATCTCGGGGACGAATATATCATCTCCCGGAAGAAGCGTGCGGCCTGTTTTTACCTTTTCACCGTTTACGGTTATCTCTCCCGCCTTTATGAGACCCTGTATGTGCGAGCGGGTCATCTCGGGGAACACCTTTCCGAGATACAGATCGAGCCGTATACGCTCGTTCCCATCTTTATAAGTCAGGACCATATATGCTCCAATTCATCGTCTTTGTAATAAAAGATCAGCAGTAAAAACAAAACGAAAACTGAGCAGGTGATATAAATATCGGCTACATTGAACACGGGGAAATCTATGAATTTAAAATAGATGAAATCGACTACATAAGAACGGGTGAGCCGGTCTATCAGATTACCGACGGCTCCCGCCATGACAAACACTAGGTCTATGGAGAGCGGGATATACCTCTTGGCGCCTGGAAGCTTCATGAGCAGGACGAAAATCAACACGGAAATCATGGTCGCCGCTATCGAAAAGAAGATGACAGGTCCGTTCCCCATATCACTGAGGAAGCCGAAGGCCGCCCCTCGGTTCTCCACATAGGTAAACTCTAAGATCCCCGACAGCAAAACAAAGGGCTCTTCGCCCTTTAGTTTTGATACCGCAAGCGCCTTTGTGAACATATCGAAGACGACCAGCAGTAAAGTCATGACAACGGACGAAAAAGCCCGTTTTAATTTATGTCCGTTCTTAGGACTGTTATCGATCATTAATTATATGCGTAAGAACCAAAGCTCTGTGGCCTTACTACCTTATCTGTGAGCATATTTTGAAAATCCCCGTTAAAATCGCCCGAAAGCTCTACGTTCCTCGGAGAAGCAATGAAGATATACTTAGATATAGTCTGAAAATCCCCGTCTATGGAATAAATGGCACCCAAGGTAAAGTCGATGATCCTCTGAGCCACATCAGTATTCATTCCTTCCATATTCAGCACTACCGCTTTGCCGGCAAGGAGATAATCGCATATCTCGCGTGAATCGTCCATGCTCTGCGGTCTTATCATAGTCACTTCCATGGCTCTCGCCTCGTCTATAGGGACGATCTTCCTGCCTAAAAATCCGCTCTTTTGAGAGCTGGAGGAGGAAGAACGCTTAGAAAACAGACTCTGTCGATCGGATCCGTCGTCATCAGGATCTTCATAATCATCATAGTCGTCGTCTAAGAAGTAATCTTCGTCTTCAGAGTCGTCATTGAATCTATTAATAAGATTATATAGAAATCCCATTTTGCTTTTACTCCTGAAAATGTCTTTTTAAGACCTTTAATCTATTATGATAAATTTAAGGCCCGATGTCAACCATTTTACCACGGCGAGATGTCACGACCGCGTCTGTGTACCTCTAGCCCATATCATATGTCCTTCGGTTTATAAAGCCCTGTCTCCTCTATGAAGTCCAGGACTTTTTTTGAGACATACGGAGATATGTCCCCGCCTCTTTGGCACATCTCTCGTATATCCGTGGAGCTTAGCTTAGACTCTTCGAGGTGGATGAGACGGACACGTTCCTCGCCATTTCCGTAGGACTCATTGAGCCTTTTTATCCTTTCAAGGAGCTTTAGGTCACTTCCGGGACGTGCGGCGCAGAGTATAACGGCGTTCTTAAAGATCTCATCGGGATGATACCATGACTCTATATTCATAAGGGAATCTGCGCCTAAGATAAAATAAAAGTCATGCTCAGGATAGCGTTCCGTAAGACAGCCTAGCGTGTTGGCTGTGTAGGTCTTTCCCTTCATCCTTATCTCTAAGTCGCTGCAGCGAAAGCCCTCGGAAAGCTCGGATACCATGAGCTCCGTCATCTCATATCGAAGGCGGGCGTCGGTGACGGTATTTCCGCTTTTACAATACGGATCTCCCGCAGGCATGAACCAAAGCTCATCAAGGCTGTATTCTTCCTTGGCCGCTGTCGCTATATCCCTATGGCCGTTATGTATGGGATCGAAAGTCCCGCCGAATATCCCTATCTTCATCAGAGCTCGTCCAGATCTACTATCCTGCGGCCGTCTTTCCAGATACGCTCGAGATCGTAGAAAAGACGGTTTTCTTTGTCAAAGATATGCACTATGACATCACCTAGATCCATCAGTATCCAGTCGGCCGAAGCCTTGCCCTCTATCTGCCTGCATTTATAGCCCGCCTTATACGCCGCTTCTTCCACGCTGTCGCAGAGGGCCTCTGTCTGTCTTACATTGTCCGCGGATGCGATGATGAAATAATCCGCGACCACGGAGAGCTCGCTTATGTCTATGACGCTTATATCCGAGGCCTTCTTATCGGAGAGGGCCTTGCAGCATGCCCTCACAAGTTCCTTTGCCTTTTCTTTTTGATCCATATGTCCACCTTTCGTTAAAAGAGCGCCGCTCGGGGATCTCTCGGCCTTTAGGCCTGTCTAAGCCCCTTAAAATACTCGAGCGCTTTATAGGTATCGACGGCAACATGGCGTTTTTTTAAGTCAAGATAGCCTATCGTAGAATCGAGCATCGCGGACATGGTCTCATCGAGATCTTTGAACGCAAGGCTACGGAGCTTCTGAAGCTGTTTTGAAAGATCTCTCGTGGGTTCTATATAATCCGCGATATAGACTATCTTTTCAAGCTTCGACATCCCGGCTCTTCCGGTCGTATGATAGCGCACGGCATTTACCACATCCCTATCAGCGATCCCATATTTATGTTCCGTAAGATATGCGCCGTAGATTGCGTGGATAACGGCCGGCGAGAGTAGCTCATCCTCACTGAGTTTTATGCCGTGATCTTCACACTTTTTTATCAATACGTTCTCGGGAAAACGTTTAGCGCAGTCGTGCAAAAGCCCCGCCATTTGAGCGGATGAGATGTCGGCTCCGTGCGCCATGGCGAGCGCCGCCGCCGTATATGAGACGCCTAAGGTATGTTCAAAACGTTTAGGAGCCAGTTTCTCCGACATGATACGCCTGATATGCTGAAGTTCTTCCGTATTATACATGACACCTCTTTACAGTCTTTGCCAAGAAGGCCTCAGATCTCTATCTTACGTTTCTTTTCGTCGCGCTGGTACCTAAAAAGCACGATCTTACTGCCTATCACCTGCACTACCTCGGACCTCGTGCGCTCGGCCGCTACGGAAGCGAGCTCCCGTTTATCTTTGTCGCAATTCTTTAATACGTTTATCTTTATGAGCTCCCTTTTTTCGAGCGCGTCCGAGAGCGCGTTCGTGAGCTCGGGCGTAAGTCCGAGCTTGCCTATCTGAAATATAGGATCTATATTCATGGCAAGGCTCTTTAGCTTGCTTCTCTGTTTGCTGTTCATAAAAAGCCTCTGTCAATCGTAATATTCAAATTCCATGCCGCAGACTCTTACGGTGTCTCCCTCTGAAAGCCCCAGTTCTTTCATCCTGTCTATGATCCTTTGCTCTTTCATATAATTTTGGAAGAAATTAAAGCCCTTTTCGGAGTCCAGATTAGTATAGCCGAGCATCTTTTCAACGCGCTCCCCCTCTACCACATATACATGCTCGGACTCTTTATATATATTGAGCGGGAGCTCGTCATAGCGGTGAGCGTCCACATCATATTCACTCTCATACACTATGTCCTTTTTGGGAAGGCCGGAAAGCAGCTCGAAAAGGTACTTTAAAAGCTCCGGAACACCTTTTCCGGTCGCCGCGGAGATAGGGAATACTTTTATGCCCTCCGGCTCGTACCTCGCCTTTATGCGTTCTACTGGATCCTCACCACCGTCGTCAAAATAAACGTCCATCTTATTGGCAGCTATGACCATTGGACGTGTAAGCAGCTTTGGATCGAACCTTCTTAGCTCGTCATTTATCTTTTCTATATCTTCGAGCGGATCTCGCCCTTCGATCGAGGCCGCATCCACGACGTGTACCAGCACGCGGCAACGCTCTATATGCCTCAGGAAATCATGTCCGAGTCCCGCCCCTTCCGAAGCGCCCTCTATAAGCCCGGGTATATCCGCCATGACATAGGAGTCATAACCTATGTTCACCACGCCGAGATGAGGGCTCAGCGTCGTAAAATGGTAGTTCGCGATCTCCGGCCTCGCATTAGAGGCTCTGGTGATGAGCGTGGATTTGCCTACATTGGGAAAGCCTACAAGGCCTACATCGGCTATGACCTTAAGCTCCAACAGGACCAAAAGTTCCTGTCCAGGCTTTCCAGGCTGGGCATATTTGGGGGCCTGCATGGTAGGGGTCGCAAAATGCATATTGCCGAGACCGCCTCTGCCGCCCTTCAGCACCGTGGCCCTCAAGTTGTCGCCTGACATATCCACTATGACTTTACCACTCTCCGCTTCTTTTACGACGGTGCCGTAGGGGACCTTTATAATGAGATCCTTTCCTTTTTATCCGTGGCAACGTCTTCCGCCGCCCTCGGCTCCGTTCTCCGCCGCGAATCTCTGCCTGTGATGGAAATCGCTGAGACTGGATAGGCCCTTATCCACTTCAAAGATAAGGTCACCGCCTTTTCCGCCGTCTCCCCCGTCGGGGCCTCCATTAGGCACATACAGCTCCCGCCTAAATGAGACGTGGCCGTTTCCGCCGTTTCCGCTCTTTATATGTATTTTTGCCGTGTCAGCAAACATATATCCTCCGTTATGATCGACACCGGTACCGTGGTGTGCAGCCGATCCGGGCTTTCCCGAATCTTAACAAAACGGGCTATGTTACATATTATATATAACACAGCCCGTTTAATATCAAACCTCGAATCGGTCAAAGGCTTCGTCCTGTCCTATAGGACTCAAGCCTCGGTCTTCTCGTATACGGAAACACGCTTCTTGTCCCTTCCAAGCCTCTCATATCTTACGATACCGTCGACCTTGGCGAATAAGGTATCAT
>CAZQFD010000028.1:0-10728 GCA_964592535.1 uncultured Lachnospiraceae bacterium
GAGATAAAAAACTTTGAGGGACGACATGCAGTCGTCCCTTTTTTCTGCAAAGAAATGCGGCCTTTTCGGCCGCGTTTAGGGGTTAAAAAGATCAATGAAAAGATCTCTACTCTTCTGAGCTTACCTCATCTGAGCTTTCTAAATCGTCTTCCGCATCGGCATCATCATTATCGGTCTCGGATCCCGGATCCTCGTCGCCTTCAGTTTCATCGGTATCTTCGTCTGCTTCGCTCTTCTCGGCTTCGGACGAGGACGCCAGGCTCTCTTCTATCTGCTCGGTATAGGCATTCATAGCGAGCTGCTCTTGATAATTGCTATAGATGGTTATAGCGATAGGAGACAAAAATAGGAATAGCAGAGCTGCCAACATGAGGATAGTATCTCTCTTATATTGTTTCTTTTCCTTATCGCTCTTATATGAGTTATTTTTTTTATTTTCGCTCATAAATTAAGCCTCCAAAAACGGTTATTTCCTGATTTCGTAGAGAATATAAACCATAATTGTGTCTATTTAGTTAAAAGTTCGGGCATAATCTGTGTTATTCACAATGCGGATAACAGTCGCAAAGCTTAGCCGTGCGGGATGAATGAAGGCGCTCCTCCCGTATAGGATCTCGTTGCGCGTACAGCCTTGGAGATCGTATTTGAATAGATACAAGTCCCACAGATGGTTTCCATTGAAAAAGATCCTTCAAACTGTTAAACTTTAGGCAATAAGGGAGTAGTCAGCGTGTAAATGGAGATACGCGCGGAGATGTCAACATACTGGATGAGATCCTGGCATCCCCTTAATTGACAAGACTTATCTGCTAAGGCGGGTAAGCCTCTTTTTTTGCCCGTCGTCGGAGAGTGACGGAGGATATGTATGGGTATATGGGAATTGTTTGCTATAGCAGTAGGCCTGTCTATGGATGCCTTTGCTATATCTATCTGTAAGGGCCTTTCGGTAAAAAAGGCTCTGCCTAAACACTTCATCATCACAGGTCTTTGGTTTGGAGGGGCTCAGGTAATTATGCCGCTGATAGGCTATGCCTTGGGAGCGGGCTTCAAAACTCTCATCGAAAGTGTGGATCACTGGATAGTGTTCATACTGCTCTGCCTTATAGGACTGGGCATGATAAAGGAGAGCAGAGAGGAGTGTAAGGCTATCGATGCTTCGTTTTACACTAAAGCGATGTTCCCCCTCGCGATCGCAGACAGTATCGATGCTCTAGCGACAGGAGTGACCTTCGCCTTTTTGAAGGTCGATATACTTCCGGCTGTGGCTTTGATAGGTATCACGACCTTTAGCTTTTCCGCGGTGGGGATCTGGATCGGAAATCGTTTCGGAGAGAAGTACAGATCCAAAGCCGAGCTGCTCGGAGGTATCATACTGATCCTTATAGGAACGAAGATCTTGCTGGAGCATCTGGGGATACTTACATAAACACCGAAGATCCGGTGAAGGTCATAGGTAGATATATGACTGCATTTATCATTAGGAGCCTTCCGACGTCGGCCCTTTTCGGGTTTTTTAGCGTCGGTATTTTATTGTAATGAAAAATCATTTGTTATATACTAGACCTCGTGAAAAGGCTTTTACCGTATTTTAAAAAATATCGTCTCAGATCGGTGACGGCGCCTCTGTTTAAATGTTTTGAAGCGTGCTTTGAGCTGTTGATCCCTTTAGTAGTATCGGATATGATAGATAAGGGGATAGGCGGAGCGGACACGTTCTACATCATAAGCAGAGGTCTCTTGTTGCTTTTATTGGCGGTGGTCGGCCTTTTGTGTGCGATCTGTGCGCAATATTTCGCGGCCACGGCCGCGGCGGGCATAGGTCGTGACATCTCGAACGATCTCTTTTCTCATATCATGACGCTCGGGTATAAGGAGATAGATGAGGTAGGGACGGCTAAGCTGCTCACGAGGATCAGCTCCGATGTGACGAGAGTGCAGAACGGTATAAATATGTTCCTTAGGCTCTTCATGAGATCCCCGTTCATCGTGTTCGGCGCGGTGATAATGGCGTTCACCGTGGATATAAGAGCGGCGCTCGTATTCGTAGTCATGGTGCCTGTGCTCATGGTCATAGTATTCGGCATACTCATAGGCACCATGCCTTACTATAAAAAGGTGCAGGGGAGCCTTGACAAGGTGACGCTCCTTACCAAGGAGACGCTCTCGGGACAGAGGGTCATTCGTGCTTTTAACAGACAAGAGAAGGAGAAAGAGGACTTCAAGACGGAAAATGACAGGCTCGTTTCCTTCCAGCTCTTTGCCGGAAAGATCTCGGCTCTCATGAACCCGCTCACTACCGTGGTAGTGGACCTCTGCATAGTCTGCCTATTATATACGGGAGCGGTGAGGGTCAATGTCGGAGGCCTGTCTCAGGGCGATACTATCGCACTCATAAATTATATGAATCAGATCCTGACCGAGCTCATCAAGCTGGCCGATCTTATCATACTCATATCGAGAGCGCTCTCTTCTATGAATAGGATAAACGAGATAATGGATATCCATGTTTCTATGGAAGATATGAAAGCTTCTGATACGACTGAAAAGACAGACGCATTCATAGCTTTTCAGGATGTGAGCTTCGCGTATCCCGGACATTCGCCCGCACTTTCCGATATAAGCTTTGAAGTATCGAGGGGAGAGAGCATAGGCGTCATAGGAGGTACAGGAGCGGGCAAGACCACTCTTATAGATCTGATACCAAGGTACTATGATGTCACAGATGGACGTGTGCTCATAGAAGGAAGAGATATAAGAGGGCTTCATAGGGCTGAGCTTCGGAAAAGGGTCGGTGTTGTCCCCCAAAAGGCCGAGCTTTTCGCTATGAGCCTGAGAGATAATCTAAAGCTCGGAAATGAGTCCGCGACTGATGAGGAACTCATAGACGCTATGGAGAAAGCCCAAGCCTCCGAGATATTGAGTCTGAAAGAAGGAGGGTTAGACGCGTGGATAGAGCAGGACGGTCGAAATCTCTCGGGAGGGCAGAGACAGAGGGTCACGATAGCAAGAGCTCTGGCAAAGTCCCCGGAGGTGCTTATATTGGACGATTCCGCGTCGGCACTGGATCTCGCTACGGACGCGCGGCTGAGGAGAGCGCTTAAGGATCTTAGAGACAGACCGACGGTATTTATAGTATCACAGCGCGTCTCGGCGGTGAGAGACTGCGACAAGATAATAGTGCTCTCGAACGGACATATAGAGGGGATAGGCTCCCACAAGACGCTGATAAAGGATTGTCATATCTATCGCGAGATCTGTGAGTCCCAGATGACGAGAGAGGAGGTGGAGCGAGATGAAAAAGCCTGACCGCGAAAAAGCAGTGACACCTCTGGTAAAACGTATACTCACGCATATCGGAAGATATAAGACGCTTGCCGTCATGTCGTTCCTCTTGGCTTTAGTGAGCGCGGCGTTTACGCTCGTGATACCCGTATTGATAGGAAAGGCCGTAGATTATCTTTTGGGAGTCGGAAACGTGGACTTTGGCGGTCTGTCTAAGGTGCTCGTCTCGATAGCCGCCTGCGCGGTGGCAGGATCCGTCGCCAGATGGCTCATGAACCACATAAATAATAAACTCACATATCGCATGGCCGAGGATCTAAGGGTCTCCGCCTTTAATAAGATGGAGGAGCTACCGTTCTCCTATTTGGACAGTAAGCTCCACGGAGACATAGTGAGTCGTATCATATCCGATACGGATCAGTTTTCAGACGGTATCTTGATGGGCTTCACTCAGTTCTTCTCAGGCGTTATCACCATAGTGGGCACGCTCCTGTTCATGCTCAGTCTAGATCCCGTGATAACCCTGCTGGTAGTGCTGCTGACTCCGATCTCTTTCTTCGTGGCCAATTTCGTGGCGAAGCGCAGTTATGATATGTTTTACAAGCGGTCGGAGACCGCCGGTAGGCTCTCCGCCCTTTCAAATGAGATGATAGATAAGTTGAAGCTCGTGCAGGCCTACGGCTATGAGGAAACGGCAAAGACGCGTTTCCTTGAGATCAATAAGGAGCTGGAAGGATATTATAAGTCGGCGACCTTCTATTCATCTCTTACGAATCCCAGTACCAGGTTCATAAATGCGCTGGTCTATGCGGTAGTGGCAGTGTTCGGTTCTATCTCAGTGCTTTACGGACGCATGAGCGTAGGCAGCCTCACCTCATTCCTGAACTATGCGAGCCAATATGCCAAGCCCTTCAACGAGATAAGCAGTGTGGTGACAGAGCTCCAGAATGCCCTCGCCGCCGCGAAGAGAGTATTCGAGATGATAGACGAGGAGACTCCGCGTTATGACAAGGAGGGCGTGCGGGCCTATGAAGCTGCCGAAGGTCGGGTGGAATTTTGCGATGTGAGCTTTTCTTATGATGATAATATACCGCTGATAGAAGGACTGGATCTAAGTGTAGAGCCGGGGCAAAGGGTCGCTATAGTCGGGCCTACGGGCGCTGGGAAATCGACTCTCATAAATCTGCTCATGCGCTTCTATGAGACTAAAAAAGGCGTCATAAAGCTGGACGGCGGGGATTCAAGAGGATATCTCATAGACAGCATGAGAGACAAGTTCGGCATGGTGCTTCAGGAGACTTGGCTTAAAAGCGGGACCGTGAGGGAGAATATCGCCTACGCGTATCCCGACGCGAGCTTAGAAGAGGTGGAGCGCGCCGCGAAAGAGGCCTATGCTGATACCTTCATAGAACGCATGAAGGACGGATATGATACTCTTATCTCCGAGGACGGAGGAGGACTTTCTCAGGGACAGAAGCAGCTGCTTTGTATAGCCAGAGTCATGCTTAAGCTCCCACCCATGCTTATATTGGACGAGGCGACTTCATCCATAGATACGATGACGGAGCAGCGTGTGCAGAAGGCCTTCGCTAAGATGATGAAGGGAAGGACTTCGTTCATCGTAGCCCATAGGCTATCGACTATCAGAGAGGCTGATGTGATATTGGTGATGAAGGACGGGCATATCATAGAGAAAGGGGATCATGACGAGCTCATGGCAAATGGAGGCTTCTACAGAGATCTCTATATGAGCCAGTTTGAGAGCGCCTAGGCCGCGGGCGTCTGTGAGCTTAGAAGGACAGGCGGATGGTCTTAAAGAGATCTATGCCGGCGGAACAGGTTTTTCACGGATCTGGCGTAAAGCTTAAACGGAAAAGGAGAAGGGCCGCCATCCGACGGACCCGAAGATCGATCGTATCACGGATATGGACGGATCCGTGGGTACAGTCCTTTATCTATTAAGCTATCAAGATCTAAATGATCGTTATAGTATTATTATAAACTTATTCATGAAAGGAAGGTGTGATAATGCTGACATTTGAGAAGAATGGCAGAGAAAATACCGAAAAGGCTCTTGAGATCGCGTTTTGTGAAGCGAAAAAACTTTCGGCTCCGATAGTCCTTGCCTCTAATACGGGCAGTACGGCAAAGGCTATGCGGGAGCTCATGGAGAAAAAGGGCGAGACCGTACCGGTAGTAGTAGTGACCGCGGTCTACGGTATGAAGGAGCCAGGAAAAAATCTGTTCCCCGAGGAGCTCAGGGCGGAGCTCAAAGAAGCGGGATTTCACTTTGTCACCGCGGCCCACGCGCTGAGCGGAGCGGAACGAAGTTTTTCAAAACGCTTCAGCGGACAAGGCCCCATTGAGATAATGGCGCATACGCTCAGGATGTTCTCTCAGGGCATAAAGGTCTGCGTAGAATGTTCTGTCATGGCGCTGGATGCGGGCGAGATAAACTACGGTGAGCCCGTGGTGGCTGTGGGAGGCACGGCAGGCGGCGCGGACAGCGTGGCTGTACTGACGCCCGGTTATACCCATAGTGTATTGGATACCAAGGTACACGAGATACTCTGCAAACCTTGGCAGGGATGAATCGACAGCCATAGCCGGATCGTGAAAGTCTGACTATGAAAAGAGGGACGACAGTGTGTCGTCCCTCAAAGCATATGCATCCTTGGCCTTGCCGTTCCTTGAGAGCATTGCTGTAAAGATCCTCATAGACGGCAGTCCGCCGACCGCGCCGCGCGATATGGTCGCGACAGGATATTTTCTCTCATCGCAACTTTGTGCAGCGGCGATCCGTTTTATATCACTCGCCGAATACGGCTATGTAGTCTTTTTTGAATTTCTCTATACCTATGTCGGTAAGAGGGTGCTTAAACATAGACATGAGCACACTGTAAGGCACGGTAGCGATATCAGCTCCTGCTTTAGCGCATTCCGTGATGTGCATGGGGTTCCTCGTGGAAGCTGCGATGATCTCAGTCTCTATGTCGGGATAGTTTGAAAAGATCTCGACTATATCATAGATGAGATCGGTACCGCAGGTAGAAATGTCATCCAACCTACCGAGGAAAGGCGACACATAGGTGGCTCCCGCTCTCGCGGCCAGAAGAGCCTGATTCGCAGAGAATACCAGCGTGACATTCGTCTTGATGCCCTCCTTTGAGAGCACCTTCACGGCTTCGAGTCCTTCGGGTGTCATGGGGATCTTGACTACCATGTTCGTATGTATAGCGGCGATCTCCCTGCCTTCCTTTATCATATCTTCCGCCTTCGTGGTGGTGGCCTTCACTTCGCCCGAGATAGGGCCGTCAACTATAGAGGTTATCTCCTTGATGACCTCGTTAAAGTCACGTCCTTCCTTGGCGATGAGAGAGGGGTTCGTGGTGACCCCGCATATGATACCCATCTCATTAGCTTCTCTTATCTCATCAACATTGGCCGTATCAATGAAAAGCTTCATAACAGATATATCCTCCTAGAATATTTTTAATAACTGCCGTGCGAGCGCCGTAAGGCTCCTCTCGCGGATAGCTTAAGACCCTATGTGAAATACCTTCAAAGGCATGACAGTCTGTTTTTTATAGTATATTTTAAACTCTCATCGATGGCAAGCGGTATTTGCCGAGGCTTCGATTGCCAAGGCTTTTTCCCTGTGATATAATTGAGCGAACAAACGCAGATGAGTTTGTATTTTTATGTCACAAAGGGGACAGATGATATGAAAAAGTACAGGGAGACGACGAGAGAGGAACTGAGCGCGGAATACGAAAAACTCAGGAAGGCGTATAAGGAATATCAATACAGGGCCCTCGATCTGGATATGTCGAGAGGAAAGCCCTCACCTGAGCAACTCGACCTTTCCATGGGCATGATGGATGTGCTGGATTCTCATGCCGACCTGCGCTGCGCCGATGGTGCTGATTGCAGGAACTACGGCGTGATGGACGGGATCCCGGAAGCCAAAGATCTCCTCGCAGATATAATGGAGGTCTCCCCCCAAAACATCATCATCTTCGGAAACTCCTCTTTGAACGTGATGTTCGACTTCGTATCAAGGAGCTATACGCACGGTGTCATGGATTCAACTCCTTGGTGCAAGCTGCCCGAGGTCAAGTTCCTCTGTGTCGTGCCCGGCTACGACAGGCATTTTAAGATAACCGAATATTTCGGTATCAAGATGATAAACATCCCCATGCTTCCGACAGGTCCCGATATGGACATGGTCGAGGAGCTGGTGAGCAAGGATGACAGTATAAAAGGTATCTGGTGCGTACCCAAGTATTCAAATCCCACCGGAAATTCCTATGACGATGAGACCGTAAGGCGTTTTGCAAGACTTCGGCCTGCGGCCACAGATTTCCGTATCTACTGGGATAACGCGTATACTGTACACCATCTCTACGATCACGATCAAGACCACCTCATAGAGATCCTCGCGGAATGTAAGCGTGCCGGCAATCCGGATCTGGTCTACAAATTCGCTTCGACCTCTAAGATAAGCTTCCCCGGCTCGGGCATAGCCATGTGCGCGGCTTCCCTCAACAACCTTGAGGATATAAAGAAGCAGGTAGAGACGCAGACTATCGGCCCCGACAAGGTGAATCAGCTCCGACATGTGCGTTTCTTTAAGGATATACACGGTGTCATGGAGCACATGAGAAAACATGCGGAGCTTATGAGACCTAAGTTTGAGGTGGTAGAGGAGATCTTTGAAAGAGAACTGGGAGGCTTAGACATAGGCAGCTGGACGAAGCCTCGCGGAGGATATTTCATCTCCTTTGACTCCCTCCCCGGGTGCGCCAAGGAGATCGTGGATATGGCTAAGAAGGCCGGAGTGAAGCTCACTCCCGCAGGGGCAGCTTTCCCTTACGGGAAGGATCCGGAGGATAAAAATATCCGCATTGCGCCCTCCTATCCGTCCTATGACGAGATGAAAACGGCCGCGGAGCTGTTTACGCTCTGCGTAAAGTTGGTGAGCCTTAAGAAGATCATGGCGGAAGGCGGCTGATATAAGCTGAAGAAGTCGTGCCCCGACGGAGGGGCATCGTCTGTATGATAGAAGAAAAGAAAAAACGAATATCCGAGCTTGTAAAACTCCTTTCCGAGGCCGCAAAGGTCTATTACGCGGAAGGCAACGAGATCATGTCCAATCTGGAATATGATCGACTTTTTGACGAGCTTTCCGCCCTCGAGAAGGAGACCGGTATGATTCTTGCGGGATCTCCGACTCAGAACGTGGGTCATGAGGTGCTTTCCGAGCTTCCTAAGGAACGCCACCAAAGCCCTATGCTCTCCCTTGATAAGACGAAGTCCGTAGAGGCGCTCTCCGAATGGCTCGAGGATAAGAAAGGTATCATGAGCTGGAAGCTGGACGGACTCACTATAGTCCTCACCTATCGAAACGGAGAGCTTGAAAAGGCCGTCACGAGAGGCAACGGGGAGATAGGGGAGGTCGTGACGAACAATGCGCGCGCTTTCGAGGGTCTGCCGCTTCGCATACCCTTTGAGGGAGAACTCGTCATACGTGGAGAGGCGTTGATAAAGTACAGTGATTTCCGTAAGATAAATGAGGAGATGCCTGAATCGGACGCAGCCTATAAAAATCCGCGCAATCTATGTTCCGGATCGGTAAGACAGCTGGATCCTTCGGTCACGAAAGAAAGACATATAAATCTTTTCGTTTTTCAGCTCGTAAGCGCGGAAGGCATAGACCTCCCCAATTCATTCAAGGCACGCTTTGAATGGCTCAGGTCACTGGGCTTCGATGTGGTAGAGTATAGGGAGGTAGACAGCACGGACGTGGCGGCTGCGGTCGCTTGGTTCAAGGCGTGTATCGAAAAGAATGATCTGCCTTCGGACGGCCTCGTGCTCACCTATGAGGATGTGGCCTACGGGGAGTCGCTTGGGCGAACGGCGCGCTTCCCGCGTAATTCTATAGCATTTAAGTGGCAGGACGAGACCGCGACGACGAGACTTAAAAAGATCGAATGGTCACCGTCTCGGACGGGCCTCATAAATCCGATAGCAGTATTCGATCCCGTTGAGCTGGAAGGGACTACTGTCTCGAGGGCAAGCGTCCATAATCTCAGCATACTTAAGGAGCTTCGGCTGGGTATAGGGGATACGATCAGCGTCTACAAGGCCAATATGATAATACCTCAGATAGCCGAAAATATGACCGCGAGCGATACCGTGGAGATCCCTGAGATCTGTCCGGTCTGTAACGCCCCGATAGAGCGAAGGAGGGATAAAAACGCGGAGTATCTCTATTGTACGGATCCGGAATGTCCCGCCAAGAAGATAAAGTCCTTCACGCTCATGGTGAGCAGAGATGCGCTGGATATAGAGGGCCTCTCGGAGATGAGCCTCGAAAAATTCATAGGAAGAGGCTTTATAAGGGAATACAGGGATCTTTTCCGGCTTTCGGAACATCGTGAGGAGATAGTGAAGATGGAGGGCTTCGGAGAGAAGTCCTATGACAATCTGACAGCCGCGGTGGAACGGGCACGGGACACAGAACTGTATAGAGTGCTCTACGGGCTCGGTATAGCGGGCATCGGACTTGCCGGAGCGAAGCTCATCTGTCGTAGCTTCGCTTCAGATCTAGAGAGGATAGAGGATCTAAAAAGAGAAGAGCTCCTTAGCCTCGACGGTATAGGAGAGGTACTCGCCGATTCGTTCGTAAGTTATTTCGAGGATAAAAAGAAGCGGGGTGAGGCGGACAGGCTGCTGGCAGAGCTTCGCATAAAAAAAGAAGAGAGCGATACCGAGGATGTGACCTTTACGGTGGCAGGAGAAGAGATCGCGGTAAAACGAGACCTGCTCGCAGGAAAGATCTTCGTGATCACAGGAGACCTTGAAAGCTTTGAAAACCGAAGAGAGCTCACGGCGTTGATCGAGAGCCTCGGGGGAAAGATTTCAGGCTCCGTATCTAAAAAGACGGACTTCCTTATCAATAATGATAGAGAGAGTTCTTCCACGAAAAACAGGAGAGCGGGAGAGCTTGGCATACCCATACTTACCGAAGCCGAGTTCATAGGGTGCCTAAGAAGAGGCCTCCCGGATCTCATTTAACGAAAGCTTCGATCGAGCTGAGACCTTATGCAGGCAGGAAAGACTACCGAAAATGAAATAAGAACGACGGATCTCGACTCACGCCATATAGGGTCGCTGATACTGAGGCTCGGCGACATCATCCTTACCAGCGGAGGTGAGGTGAGTAGGGTAGAGGACACTATCTATCGCCTCGGCATGGCCTATGGCTTTCGGTCGGTGGATTGCCTTACCATCATGAACTGTATCATCATGAGCTTTACGGACAGGGAAGGTATGCCCTATACCGAGACATGCCGTGTGCTCTCCATAAGCAAGAACATGAAGAAGCTGAAGGCGTGTAACGAGCTGAGCCGAGAACTCTGCGCACGTCCCGTAAGCGGTGAG
>CAZQFD010000029.1:0-10708 GCA_964592535.1 uncultured Lachnospiraceae bacterium
CTCGTGTCCTCCGCTACCGGCAGCTTTTTTGCATTTCCGTACTCCGCCTGGGAGCCCGCGAATATGAATCTCTTGACGCTTAGCTTCGAGGCTTGTTTAAGGGCGGCCGCCGACATCTCGATATTATAGCTTTGGACGTCCTTATCCACTCTCCCACTCGGCCCCTGCCCCGCCCACGCGAAATGAAGCCAAAGATCGGCCGTCTCAGGAAGCGGCACCTTGGCTTCTTCAAAGCTATGCTTAAGCGGAAAGACTTCTATATCCCGTCTCTTGAGCTCTTCTATCGTCGCGCTCCCTAAAAAGCTCCCGGCTCCCGTCACTACGGCCCTCATGTCTCCTCCACGGGCTTTACGATCATATTTGACTCAAATTCCTCCTTTGAGAGGAAAGGTGCGAGCTCCTCTAAGGGAGGGCTCGTGATACTGCCGTCAGCGTGCTTCTTGGCCTCCGATCTCGGCTCAAAGGACTGATCCGTAGATACGAATATCTCGCAGAGCACCGGCCCTTTTACGGCAAGCGCGGTCTCTATGGCCCCCGAAAGCTCATTGTTGTGGAGGGCTCGCACATAGGGTATGCCGAAAGCGCCCGCCACACGTTCAAAGCTCGGAAAGCTGAGATCTGAGCTGTCGTAGCCTACGCCCACGAGCGGGTCTCCCTCAAAGAGGTTCTGCTGAGTCTGCCTAATACTGTGATAGCCCCCGTTGTTTATAAGGAAGATCTTTATCGGCATACGATGGCTCACTATCGTCTGAAGCTCCTGAAGGTTCATCATGACAGAGCCGTCACCGGTATGACAGATGATGTCATGCTCATAGTAGGCGGGATAGCGTTCCTTAAGACCTCTCCAATAGGGATCCCTCCTCGCGTTCTCAAGCTCCCCGAGAGCAAAGGCCATGTCCGTGATCCGCCGTTCCTCCCGCTCCGCCGCGGTCTCGTTCCTTATGGTATTATATTCAGGACGGATCGTATTTTTCGAGATGTCATGACAGGCCACGGCCGCACCGATCGCGGCAGGGAGATCGTAGCCCATACTGGCTACTCCGTCCTGCGATATGAATCTCGTTCCGTCCTTTATAAAATAAACCTGACCGCCCGCCACGCAGGGGCTCCCGTTGCCCACCACAGTGATCTGATCCTCGGATAAACAGCGGCTCAACATATTGTAAAACTCGTAGATATTGGCCGGTTCGTCCGCACCGTGCGCCGCGAACTCATCTTTATAGACAGGATAGCGGTGTTTCCAGAAGTCACAGGTCTCCCTCCAGTCCATGTCTCTGAGACCTTCGCCCCCTTTGAATACCGTGGGCGTGTCCTTCGTATAGCCCGCCTTCTTTAATTTCTTACTATCGTCATAGTCTCCACCGTGCCCTTCATAGCCAAGCTCGCAGAGCTTTTCGTAGAGAGCGGAAAGGAGCTCCGCGGCGTCCGCGTGTATCGGCACATCTATATGCACAGAGGGTTTCTTCAGCTCCTCCTCGTCTATATCACACACCATGGTGAAGGCTTCTCTCGCCCAAGTCGTAAAATTATATCCGACCTGACGGATATTCAATCTGGATCCTATCGAGAGTATAAAGTCCGCGTTCTGCACAGTGAAATTGCCCACGCGGTCTCCCCTGCCTCCGGGCTGTCCCGAATAGAGCGGGTGCTCCGTGGGGATCATGTCTACTCCGTTCCAGCTCACCACCACGGGGATCCCGAGCCTGTCCGCGACGCGCATAAAGATGTCCCAAGCCCCCGCTATACGTATGCCGTTACCTGTATAGAACACCGGACGTTTCGCGCGGGATACGCGCCCGATGATCTCCGCCACCACAGGGCTGTCCTTCGTGATATGCTCGTAGGGATTTTGCCACTTCTGTTTCAAAAATGAGAGGCTAAGCTTTTCACCTATGCCCTCATTCATAAGAGGCCATCTCCTTTCGGGAAGACCCTCTTCTATCCTATCTTCTATATCCGCTATATCGTGGAGCTTGAATGTGCGCTCTTTTTCATATTCGGTGATGTCGAAGGGACGAAGCTCGTCCTCCTCTATGAACTTTCCCTGTATGTCTACGGGTATGTCCAGCCATACCGGTCCCGGGCGTCCGTTTTGGGAGATATATATGCACTTTTCTATCTCTTCTCTTATGCTCATAGGGTCCAGTACCATCTTACTGTACTTCACCATACAGTCTATGCTCCTGGTGATGTCGTACTCCTGGTCTCCCATGGCCCTTATGCCTACTCCCGACCAACGTGCCGTATTGTCGTAGCGTACCTGACCCGAGATGATCATCATAGGAATGGAATCGAGCCACGCTCCCAGCACTCCCGTAATAGCGTTCGTCCCGCCGGGACCTGTAGTCACACAGACGATGGCCGGTTTATTATATATGCGGGCGTAGCTCTCCGCGGCCATGGCACAAGCCTGTTCATGGTGCATATAAAGCACGCTTATCCCGGGGTCATGCCCGAAACCATCATTCAAATGCATAGCTCCTCCGCCTGTGACCGAAAAACATCTCGTTATGCCATTCTCGGAAAGGAGCCTCGCTACATATTTTGCAAGTTTTATCTTCATACCATCCTCTCGGCGTCAGCAGTCATATCTCGTAACGTAATTATACATAAACCACAGGCTTTACTCAACCGATCGTTTCCTTAATTTTTTTATTGAAAGAAGTTGCCTTTTTTATCCTGAGATATTATAGTAGTGAAGGATCATGCTCCTTACCGCGCGGCCTTTAGTTTAAGGGTGGGGCGCAGGCATTTTTTTATTTATAAGGATAGTGTAAAAGCTAAGACCCTAAGATCCATGTCTTAAGAAGAGAGCGTCCCAAAGCCGACCTCTCAAGGATCTCTTGTCTAAATGCCCCTTTGAGCCCCGTAGTTTTTGAAGGACCTATTTTGATGAGTAAGTTCAGGAACATCTTTATGACGCTCTGCTTTTTAGGGCTTATCTTTTTATTGCCCTCGTCGGCTTCGTATCTTAACGGCCGTCTCGGGACTACGCTGTCCGGTGTTACGAACGCATCCTCGGATCCCGTTTTCAGTATAGAAAGACTTATGGATGGGAGCTATCAGAGCGATCTCGACAGCTATGTCACGGCTACGCTTCCCGGGCGCGATCTGATGGTACGCGTGCGGAATCAGATCATTTTTTCGGTATTTGACAAGTCCCCGAATGACAATATAATCATAGGCAAAAATAAAAACCTTTTCGAGGAAGAGTATATCAGTAAGTATGAAAAGGTATATCCTCCTGCGGACAGCGAGTATATAAGCTCCCTTATCGAGGATCTCCTCTATATAAGAGACAAGCTTGAGGAGCGTGGAAAAGAGTTCTATATATTTATAACGCCCACGAAAGTCCGCTATTATGAGGAGGACGTGCCCGAAATTTTTATAAGATCCTCTAATTTTTCGGATATGACAGGAAATTATGAGATATTTACCGAGGCCCTGGAGACGACTGATCTCAAGGTCTATGACTCTATAGCCTATATAGACACGATAAAAGACGACTTCCCTTATCCTCTTTACCACAAGACGGGGACTCACTGGAGCTGGCCGCTCGCCACGGCGGTAGTGCTGGATCTCGCCGCATGGCTGAATGAGGAGAGCCGCTACGATCTCACCTCCGGCAGTATGGAAGTCACCGAGGCAGAGGGTCCGGTATATCCGGACTCCGATATATATGATTCGCTCAATGTATTTTCCGCCCCGTATGACACGCCCTATTATTCCGTGAGCTATCAGGGAGCGGAGCTTAGCGGCGAGCGCCCCAACCTCTTCTGCCGAGGTGGGAGCTTCATGGGGCAGTCCCTCACCACACTCATAAACAGTGGTTATTTCAATGAATATACCTATGTGGAAAATACCAATATATTCTATGACACATTGAGCGCGGCCAAGACTTTTTCGGACTATTCCGAGCTTGATATAAAAAAGGAGCTCGATAAAGCCGACATAGTGATCTTTGAAGTCAATGAATCGCATATCCCCACGATGGGCTTCGGCATAGTAGAATATATCACGGAACATCCAGAGATATTCGATTGAACGGAGGCAGGTCATGGTTTTCGCTTCACCTTTATTCATATTCATATTTCTGCCCCTGACGCTGCTTTTATATGTCATAGCATCCCTCTTTAAGGGGATGAGACCGAAGAATACCGCTCTCCTGCTCTGCTCGCTGGTATTTTACGCTTGGGGAGGTGTGAAATACCTTTTCCTCCTGATGTTCTCGACGGCCATGAACTACTTTTTTTTTTTTTTTCTGGAGACCCGGGATGAGAAGCGAAGAAAAGCCGTGGTGATCGTCTCGGTCATCTATAATGTCGGCATACTTTTCGTATTCAAGTATTTCAACTTTTTTGCGGAAAACATGCTTTCGCTCCTCGGTGCGTTGGGCATTGGGAGCACGGCGGAGCTTCCGTATATCACGCTCCCCATAGGCATATCCTTCTTCACCTTTCAGATCATGTCCTATGTCATAGACGTATACCGCAGACAGACCCCCGTGCAAAAGAGCGTCATCAACCTCGCGCTCTATATAATGCTCTTTCCGCAGCTCATCGCCGGCCCCATAGTGCGCTATATAGACGTGGAACGGGAGATAAACCAGAGGAAGGCAGACGCCTCTATGATACATGACGGTATCTGCCGTTTTATCGTCGGCTTCGCTAAAAAGATCCTGCTCGCGAACGGCATGGGATATGTGGCCGATACGATCTTTGATTACAGCTACACTCTCAATATGCCTTATGCCTGGATAGGCGTACTGTGTTACGCGTTGCAGATATACATGGACTTTTCATCATATTCGGACATGGCCATAGGCATGGGAAAGATGTTCGGCTTTCAGTTCCTCGAAAATTTCAACTACCCATATATCTCAAAAAGCGTAAGGGAATTTTGGAGGCGTTGGCATATCTCGCTCTCCACTTGGTTCAGGGATTACGTATATATCCCCTTGGGCGGGAGCCGCCGCGGCAGAGCTAAGACCTATCGCAATTTGCTGATAATATTCATACTCACAGGCTTTTGGCATGGCGCTGAGTGGACTTTCCTCATCTGGGGACTTTATTACGGAGTGTTTTTGATATTGGAAAGGGCCTTCCTCGGTAAATATCTCGAAAAGCTCCCCTCGATAGTGAACCATATCTATACACTACTTATAGTCCTGATCGGCTGGGTGTTCTTCCGCTGTGAGACACTTTCCGCAGCGCTTGGCTATCTTGAGGCCATGTTTTCCTTTAATTTTGGGAATGCCAATGTCATCAGCATACTAAGATGCTTTGACAGGGAATTTTATTTCCTGCTTGCTGTATGCATCATAGGGAGCTGTCCCATAGTCCCCTACATAAAGTCGAAGATAAAGGATGATGCCCTGCTTATGCTTGGCACGGATGTGCTGCTCTTGATCGTCTTTTTATACAGCCTCTGCTATATGATGGGCGCAGACTTCAACCCGTTCATATACTTCAGATTTTAAAGTGTTAAAGCCTTCTCGGATACTTATAAAAGAAATCGATAGAGAGCACAGGTATCGGCAGCATCTATAAAGGATCTTCACCGTCCATCAGCTCTCTTGCTCTGCGAGATCCAATGTGAGCGCTTCTCCCTATGATCTCGCTTAACAAATAAAGCGTATAACAAAAGACGGCGGGCTATGGCTCTGCCGTCTTTCATCTTATAGCTTATAGTTTTTCCGCGGGTCTTTTATCTTTTATCCACAGAGATCACATATGATCGAATATATTCAGCCAACTCTCTAAGAGCGCCTGCTCCTCAGGCCTCTTTTTCGTGAGCTGAGCTGCGGCGACCATCGGCATCCAATCCTGGACATACTTCTTCTTCGTCTCCGTCTTTTCGCAGAATCGGTCGAGATAATGATCTGCCGCTTCCTTATCCGCGAGTGCCAATATCAGGTAAGTACGCGCGATGTCCGCAGACGCATTGCCCTTTGTGGCGTGCACCCAGTCTATGATGTGGTAGTTTCCGCTCTTATCTATGATGATGTTTGAAGGGCCGAAATCTCCGTGACAGAGCTTTATGTGAAGAGGCACGGCCTGAAGCCTCGTGAGCAGCTCATATCTCGTAGACTCATCTATGCCGTTCAGTTCATTTATCTGCTGCTGCATCTTGAGCTTCAGCTGGCGGAGCCTGCGAGCCTTGTAGTCGTGCATCTTCAATTGCAGATCCAGCATGATCTCAAGATACTCATCCCTCTTTTCCGGCTCATTCTGCATACGCTCAGCCAGCGTCTCGCCCTCTACATACTCTCGGCATATCGACCATTTACCGTCGATACACTCCACGCTAAGCACCTTGGGCACCATGACGCCCAATATGTCCTCCACTCTCGTATTTATGAACGCTTCGTTGAATACCTCGTCTTTGGGGAAGCCCTCTATAAATACCTTATATAGCTTGTCTCCGTCTCTGTATATGCTCTTATCAGCAGATCTCGATATAAGTTCCCTTGCCATGATAAACCTCCAATCGCCAAAATGTCTTATATAATCGAGGGTTCGGTGTATTCCCTGCCGTAGTATGCCATAAGATAGAGTTCCTTTATCTCGCTCATCAGAGGATAACGAGGATTGGCTCCGGTACACTGATCGTCAAAGGCGTTCTCCGTCATCTCATCAAGCGTTGCGAGGAAGTCCTCTTCCTCGATCCCGTATTCTTTTATGCTGTCTTTTATGCCTATAGAGTGCTTGAGATCTGTGAGCTTCTGAAGGAACTTCTCAAATACCTCCTCATCGTCCTTTCCGGTCACACCACAGGCTCTCGCAGCAGCGGCATACCTCTCCAGAGTATGAGGATGGTCATACTGAGGGAAAGTACCCATCTTCACTGGCTTATCATAGGCGTTGAACCTCATAACATAGTTTATGAGCAGAGCGTTCGCGATACCGTGAGGCAGATGATGATAAGCGCCGAGCTTATGCGCCATGGAGTGACATATACCGAGGAAAGCGTTGGCAAAAGCCATACCGGCCATGGTAGAGGCATTGGCCATGTGATCGCGCGCCTCTATATCGTCTCCGTGCTCATAGGCCACCGGCAGATACTTGAACATCTCTCTCATGGCCTCTGTAGCCAAAGCGTCCGTGTAGGGCGTAGCCATCATTGAAGCATAGGCCTCGAGGGCGTGAGTCATCGCATCTATACCGGAAGCCGAAGTCAGGCTCTTGGGCTGAGTCATCATGTTGTCGGTATCTATGATTGCCATGTTAGGCATGAGCTCATAGTCGGTTATCGGATATTTGACGCCCGTAGTCTCGTCTGTGATGACGGCGAACGGCGTCACCTCGGAGCCCGTACCCGAGGAGGTGGGTATCGCGATGAAGTATACCTTTTCTCCCATCTTCGGGAAGGTGTAGACCTTTTTCCTTATGTCGATATAGCGGAGCGCCATATCCGAGAACTCGGCCTCGGGATGCTCGTAGAGCAGCCACATGATCTTTCCGGCATCCCTGGCCGAACCGCCTCCGAAGGCTATCATGCAGCCAGGCTTGAAGCTTTCCATAGCCTTTACGCCGGCCTTCGCGTTAGCTAGGGTCGGATCGGGC
Organism: uncultured Lachnospiraceae bacterium; assembly: GCA_964592535.1. Classification (GTDB taxonomy): domain Bacteria; phylum Bacillota; class Clostridia; order Lachnospirales; family Lachnospiraceae; genus Avilachnospira. Next base: position 7,566 of record CAZQFD010000029.1, read on the forward strand.
TGTACATCCGAAAATACCGTGTATTCTATACCCATCTCCGAGAGCTTTTCTTCTACAGGCCTCGTAAACCCGTTTTCAAAGAGGAAGCTGTCCGTAACTATGAAGCACCTCTTTTTATCATAATAGCTCCTGAGCTCGTCCAGAGCGACCGGCATACTTCCCTTCTTGAAATATACCTTCTGAGGGGTCTTGAACCAAAGCATATTCTCTCTCCTCTCCGCTACCTTTTTATAATTGAGCAAGTGCTTTACGCCTACGTTGTCGGAGACGGAGTTTCCGCCCCAAGAGCCGCAGCCCAAGGTGAGCGAGGGCGCGAGCCTGAAATTGTAAAGGTCTCCGATACCGCCATGAGAGGAGGGCGTATTTATAAGGATACGGCAGGTCTTCATCGCCTCGGAATGCTTAGCTATCTTTTCATATTCTCTGGGGTCGATAAAGAGCGAGGCGGTATGTCCATAACCTCCGTCAGCCACGAGCCTCTCGGCCTTCTTAAGCGCCTCATCAAAGGTATCTGCCTTATACATGGCGAGCACGGGAGAGAGCTTCTCGTGAGCGAACGCCTCGGATATATCCACGGACTCCACCTCACCTATGAGCACCCTCACGTCCTTGGGCACGCTTATACCGGCAAGCTCCGCTATATGCGGCGCCGTCTGGCCTACTATCTTGGCGTTGAGGGAGCCGTTTATTATCATGGTCTTTCTTACCTTGTCGAGCTCGTCGCCCTTAAGGAAGTAGCAGCCTCTCTTTTCAAACTCCGCCTTTACCTTGTCATATATGGGAGCCAGCACGGTCACGGATTGCTCGGATGCGCATATCATACCGTTGTCAAAGGTCTTGGAATGGATGATACTGCTCACCGCGAGTTCTATGTCAGCCGTCTCGTCTATGATGACAGGAGTATTGCCCGCGCCTACTCCGAGAGCAGGCTTACCGGAAGAATACGCCGCGTTCACCATGCCGGGGCCGCCTGTCGCGAGTATACAATCGGCCTCTCTCATTATCTCCGCCGAAATCTCCATAGTGGGCACGTCTATCCAAGCTATGATGTCTTTAGGCGCACCTGCTTTCACGGCGGCTTCCAATACGACCCTGGCCGCCTCGATCGTACATTTTTTAGCACGGGGATGAGGACTTATGATGATCGCATTCCTCGTCTTTAACGCGATCAGTGCCTTAAATATGACCGTAGAGGTGGGGTTCGTGGTGGGTATCACCGCGGCGATCACCCCCAGAGGTTCGGCTATGACCTTATAGCCGAAAGCCTTGTCGTCCTCGATAACACCGCAGGTCTTTACGTTTTTATAAGCGTTGTAGATATACTCCGAGGCATAGTCGTTCTTGATGACTTTGTCCTCTACCACTCCCATACCGGTCTCCTCGACCGCCATCTTAGCGAGCGGGATCCTCTGAGCGTTAGCAGCCAGAGCCGCCGCCTTGAAGATGGTATCGACCTGCTCCTGAGTGTAGGAAGCATACATCGCCTGAGCCTTTCTGACCTGTTTCAGCTTCGTCTGAAGAGCCTCTAGGCTATCGACAAGGGTTGTCTTTTTCTCTGCCATGACCGACCTCCTGAAATGATCTTAGGAAAAAGATTGATATTTTTTTAACAAATACACTTATAGCTTAACGTATTGTTATTATTTTGTCAATCTCTGTGCGCATGGTTCCTGAAAGTCTGTGAAAATGGTCCGAATACAGGCTTTTTAGCGATGTCTTTTTGTGTATATCGATAGGTGTTATACATTGAACCTAAATACTATAGTATCGCCGTCCTGCACTACATAGTCCTTTCCCTCGATCCTCACAAGGCCTTTTTCTCTCGCTGCGGCCAAGGAACCGCAGTCAAGGAGTGTCTGATAGTTTATGACTTCGGCCTTTATAAAGCCCCTTTCAAAGTCTGAGTGTATCTTACCAGCGGCCTGCGGAGCCGTAGTGCCTTTCTTAATGGTCCACGCCCTCGTCTCTTTTTCGCCCGCCGTAAGGAAGGACATGAGTCCGAGGAGATCGTAGCTTGCCTTGATGAGCTTATCCAGCCCCGAGCCATCTATGCCGAGGGCCTCGAGATATTCTTTCTTTTCATCATCGGGAAGCTCCGCTATCTCCTCTTCTATCTTGGCGGAGATGACGAATACCCCGTCTCCGTTTTCCGCCGCGTGTTCCCTCACCTTCCGGACATATGGATTGGACTCTCCGTCATCGGCAAGGTCTCCCTCCGCCACATTGGCCGCAAAGATAACGGGCTTTGAGGTGAGAAGGAACAGCTCATTCACAAGCTTCCTGTCGTCCTCGTCCTCGATATCTGCCGAAGAGGCTGGCTTTCCCGATTCCAAAGCGGCTTTCAGCCTGTTAAGTATCTCAAGTTCATGCTTCGCGTCTTTATCATTGTTCGCAAGCTTAGCAGTGCGCCCGATCCTTTTTTCGAGGGCTTCGAGATCCGCAAAGATGAGTTCAAGGTCTATCGTCTCTATGTCTCTTATCGGATCTATGCCGCCATCGACGTGGACTACGTTGGGGTCTTCGAAACAGCGGACCACATGGACTATGGCGTCACACTCCCTGATATTCGCGAGGAAACGGTTGCCGAGGCCTTCGCCGTGTGAAGCTCCCTTTACAAGTCCCGCTATGTCTACAAATTCTATGACAGCAGGGGTCATCTTCTGCGAATCATAGAGGGCCGCGAGCTTGTCAAGGCGCTCATCCGGCACCGCCACCACGCCCACATTAGGGTCTATGGTGCAGAAGGGGTAATTCGCCGCCTCGGCTCCCGCCTTCGTTATGGAATTAAATAAAGTAGATTTGCCTACGTTCGGTAATCCTACGATCCCTAACTTCATATATTCTTACATCTCCTTAAAATTTGCTGTATTTGGAAAAAAGTACACCATTACATTATATAGCATAGCGCATGGTGATTTTTTCCTCAAGGCTTCTCTGCGGATTTCTCAAAGCAATGTCACAAGCTCTTTCGCTCTTTTTGGGTATATTCACAGATATTCACTTTTTGGCGAATAAATATTCATAAAATTTAATCAATATACACAAAAATACGGGCATTTCCAAAAAAGACTTGCATTATTATGCGAACGGGATGTATAATAGCTCTCGTTCCAAAGGAAAACATTCCAAAACTTTGAGGATCG
>CAZQFD010000030.1:0-10703 GCA_964592535.1 uncultured Lachnospiraceae bacterium
GCGGGCTCTAAGCCCGCCCTACTTGGCTGCGCCTCAAGGCGCTGGCTTTCTCTTTCATGCTATGGGAAGTTTGCTGCGCATCCTTCCCATAGCTCCGTTCAAGCCACATTGCTATTGACTCGTCGCTGCCCCCTAAAGGGGCCTTTGTACTGCTCAGCCTTGACCCTTAAAAGGGTCCTCATATTCTTTTACACTGAGTTTATCCTGCAGGATGTCCGCTTTTTCCTGATCTTGTATATATTTCTTTATCGTGGCTTCATTTAATCCAACTGTGCTCACATAATATCCTTCTGACCAAAAATGACGATCCCCAAACTTATACTTTAAATTTGCGTGTCTGTCAAACATCATCAGGGCACTTTTTCCTTTTAAGTATCCCATAAATGACGATATGCTGATTTTCGGCGGGATACTTACCAGCATATGCACATGATCTGACATTAGATGTCCTTCCAAGATTTCTACCCCTTTGTAACTGCACAATTGCTTTAATATATCCCGCAAATCACTTTTGTATTGATTATAAACAATTTTTCTCCTATATTACTACTACCAGAAGCAATCCTTGAATGTGTATTTCTGTTTTTGGTCTCTTTGAATGTTTACCTTCTGCTTCATCCGGTAATTTACCCACCAATAGTTTTTCTGAACGTCTCTAACTGTGTCTCGTTCGGAGTCTCCCGTGCACCTCCATGAGAGATCTTATAGGCCGCTACACAATGTGCCATGTCAACGGCATCTTCCACCTCAAGGCCCTTAAGCATACCGGCTATAAATCCGGCATTAAAGGAATCTCCCGCGCCTGTAGTATTTATGACCGGAACTTTCAAGGCAGCCTGAGTCGTTTCTATGCCATTTCTAATGGTAAGGGATCCTTCGCCACCCATCCTTGCTATAACGACTCTTTCATTTTCCGCAAAATGCCTTACGCTTTCTTTCCAGTCATCACACGGCCAGAAACTGAAAAATTCATCCTTTGCCGATCCTAGCAAATATCTGACATATGGCATTGTAGCGAGTATCGACTCCTTGATACCCTTATCCAATTTTTTCGGGTCTGATACCCTTGTATTAAGGTCAAACGAAGTAGGCACTCCAGCTTCATGAGCTATTTTAAAAATTTGCGGTAGGATCTTTCTTATATTTCCCTCAAACATCACCGTCATCCCTGAGGCGTGTACCCATAAAGCAGTCTTTATAAGTTCTGGATCTATCGCGGAGAAATCATAATTTATATATGACGCACCTTCTCTCGGAAACGCCCAAAGTTTTCGTTCTCCCCTATTATCTATAAAAGCAAACACATAGACTGTGTTACTGTCATTGTCTGTAAGCGTCAGCTCAGTAGCTATACCGGCGTCATTGAACTCTTGTCTTATATAGCGACCCCCAAAGTCAGCTCCAAGGGTCCCCATAAAAGCTGTCTCTACACCAAGCTTCGCTAAAGATACAGCTGTGTTCGCGCTTGTTCCTCCACCGCCGATCTTCGGTTTTAACTCCTCGTCTTTGGGCGCCCCATCTGTTGTGGCAAGGATGGCTTTTAGGGGTACTGTAACATCTACACAGGCATCACCCACTATAATGGCCTTGCCATATCTTTTATGCATTACGAGCTGCCTCTATAAATGCTTTTACCTTAGCGGGGTCTTTACCATTACCCATAGGGTCACCTTCCACTTTGTCGAGATTCGTTCGCGTGCAGCTGTCTACACCATAAGGATGCGTCTCATATATGGCTTCTGCCACATTTGACGCATCCAGTCCGCCGGCTATTATACATTTAACATCTGTAGCTTCCACTATAGCCTTGTCTATGCTCATATCATGTGTGATACCTGTAGCTCCTATACCTATAGTACTTGTAGGCTCTTTTGTATCTATCAAGAAAAAGTCCGTTACCGGCTCATATCTCCTAATAAGCTCTAATAACTCCGGCCACTGCTTTTCGTAGGAAACTCCGGCATAAACGGGCAAAGCCTGCATTATTTTAAGATTGGGATAAGCATCTCTGATACGCTGTACTTCTTCCGGAGAAATGTTTCTAATATCTCCAGAAAGATGATATACATCCGGCATACAAAGTGACAGATCATGGATGATCTCGTCAACATCACTCGCAATGGTAAGGCCAACTTTGACTACGTTTGCGGGCAGCTTATCAAATATAGCTTTTGCCTGAGCACAATCTTTTTGCTCAGGGCCAAGATGCTTTACTTCTCCAAAAGCCACTCCTATATGATCAGCGCCCATCTCAGCGCACATTAGAGCGTCTTCAAGATTTTTAATACCGTATATCTGTGTAATAACGTCTGCCATCTCTTACCTCTTTTCATACCCTGAAAACCTTTAGAATCCTCATATTTATTGTGAAATAATAACAAAAAAAACAAAGTCAATATTTTTGTACAAATTCACACTATCTGTTCGAGCCAGTCTAAACATCAGAACTGTTATGTTCTCCATACAAAGTATAATAGCTTGATATTTTTCCCAAAGACCCTGCCGCGACCAAGAGGAGACTCTAACTATTGTCGTTACACCAGAAATATCCTCTATGCTCCCCCTCCAGGCGGCTAGGGCTATTTTTAGGCGACCTCCCCTCAACCCATTTATGATCTCGAAAAAAATGTAACTCTATCACATCTTCCCTAACTTATGCTATATTTAATATCACAGAAAAATATTGAGGATTTACCATAATGGGAGAAACTATATGAAAATAGCCCTGCACGAACCGGGTATTGCTCCGAACACGGGAAACATCGGGCGCACCTGCGTCGTGACCGACAGTGAGTTGCACCTTATACGCCCTTACGGTTTTCGTATCAACGAAAAAGAGATAAAAAGAGCCGGCTTAGATTATTGGAAAGAGCTGAAGCTGTTTGAATATATGAATTACGCCGATTTCATGGAGAAGAACCCCGGGGCAAGGATATTTTTCGCCACGACAAAAGCCTATCGGCTCTATACCGATGTAGCTTATGAGCCTGACGACATCGTCATGTTTGGAAATGAATCCCGCGGCATACCGGAGGAGATATTGGCAGAACACCCCGATACCTGTATACGTATCCCGATGTGGAGCGAGAGCCGCTCGCTGAATCTCGCAAACTCCGTGGCCATCATCCTGTATGAAGCTCTGCGTCAACAGGGCTTTAGCGGATTTAAGCTAAAAGGAGATCTCCATAGGTTGCAGTATAAAAAGTAACCGGCAGGAGCCTGGTCATCATCAGCCATCTTTGCTCTTTTTAAAAAACTCGCAAGGGTCGGAGCAACTTATATGGGCAGCTCAGGCTCTCGCTTGAAGATCTATATTCTGCTAAATGACCGGGGCGTATCATCTCGGGATGATCATATGTCGATAGACCGGATCCTCTTGACCCTTATCGCAGTGACTTTCTCCGACTTTATGGGGCCTTAAAATACATTCCTTCTGTTCTTTTATGATCAAGCGAAGCGGAAGGATATAGATCTGATCCTCCCAGGCTTTTCGAGCTTTGATTTTCTTCTCTGTCCCTTCATTTCCCCATACAGAACTTCTCGAAGATCTCATTCACTAGATCCTCGTCTACGTTCTCGCCGAGTATATATCCAAGCTCCGTGTAAGCATCCATCAGATCTATGGTATAAAAGTCCTCCGAAAGGCCGTCCTCCATCGAACGTTTGACCTCTGAGAGCGCCTTCTCAGCGTTTATCAGAGCCTCCTTATGCCTTTCCGAACTGATGATCAGCTCGTCATTATGCCCGACCTCACCCTTATAAAAGAGCTCCTCTATATGCCGCTTTAGCTCGTCTATCCCTTCAGCTTCCTTTGCCGATACGGAAAGGGTGTCGGCATCCTCTCCCAGCAGTTCCTTTAACTGAGCTTCCTTTATGAGCATATCGAGGTCGTTTTTATTGAGCAATATGATACTTCGAGCTCCCGCGCGTTTTATAAGCTCGACGATCTTCGTATCCGCGTCATCCAGCGGCACCGTGCTGTCCACAACATATATAAGGAGATCCGCCTCCAGAGCCGCTTTTTCCGCGCGCTCTACTCCGATCCGTTCTACCGTGTCGTCCGTTTCTCTTATACCCGCGGTGTCCACGATGTTTAGACTTATCCCGCCCAGCGCGATCGTCTCGTTCAACGTATCTCTCGTCGTCCCAGCTATATCTGTCACGATCGCCCGTTCTTCCTCCAAAAGAGCATTCAATAGGGAGGATTTTCCGGCATTAGGCTTGCCCAATATCACGGTATTTATCCCCTCTTTTATGAGTCTTCCGTCATCCGAGGAGGCTATCAGTTTCTTTAGTTCCTCGGATACCCGCTCTATATCTGTGGAGAGTCTTTCTTCAAAGCCTGAAAGCTCTATATGCTCAGGGTCGTCCAATGCCGCCTCTATATAGGCCGTATCCTCTAATATCACCGCTCTCAGATTTTTTACCTTCTGAGAGACAGAACCGCGAAGCTGTGACACCGAGGCCTTGAGTGCCCTGTCATTCTTTGCGCTTATCACATCCGCCACGGCTTCCGCGCGACTCAGATCTATCCTTCCGTTCAGGAACGCGCGTTTCGTGAACTCTCCAGGCTCGGCAAGCCTCGCACCTGCGCCCAGCGTCGCCTCTAAGATCCGCCTCATCATCAGCACGCCACCGTGGCAGTCGATCTCGATCGTATCTTCTCCCGTATAGCTCCTCGGCGCTTTCATATTTATCATCAGTACTTCGTCTAATGTTTCACGTGAAACATTTATAAATCCATAATGTACTCTGTGGCTCTCGCTTAGATCCACTTCCTTCCCGGCCTTGGTGCGAAATATCCTTTTTATGATGTCATAGCTCTCAGGCCCTGATATGCGGACGATACCTATGCCCGACTCCGTAAGGCCTGTGGCTATGGCGACTATGGTTTCTTTCATGATATGCGACTGTCCTCTTTTTTTTGATACTTTTGCGGGGATCTCTACTCCTTCACGCCGTCCCCTCATATCCCCAACTTAAAGCTCTATATAATACGGACAGATGTCTTCAAAATGTCCATCCTTCATCCTAAATCCCCCGGGTATCGTTCCGAGCTGTGTAAATCCCAGTTTGGAGTAGAGCTTTCTGGCATAGGTATTGCCTGCCACGACGGCATTGAACTGAAGGAGCTTAAACCCCAGCTTCCTTCCTTTTTCGAGACTGTCTCTCACTAACTTCTCTCCTATACCGTGCCCTCTTATATCGACATCCACCGCGTAGCTTGTATTGCAGATATGTCCACAGCGGCCTATATTATTCGGATGAAGGATATAGAGGCCCACTGTTTCGTTCGTGTCAACTCTTTCAGCCACCCCGCAATATGTCTGCGCCGTAAAAAATCTTGCTCCGCTCTTCTCATCCAGATAGTCTTCTTGTGGGAAAGCAATACCGTCCTCAACGACTTTATTCCATATTCTAATCATAGCGGAAATGTCTCGCCGCTCATACTCCCTTATTATAATATTCATCCTTTTCTCCTAACGTTTCACGTGAAACATTTTTTCTTCCCAGGTCTATATCCCTTTATCATCGAAGCCTGTATAGGCGTCGTCATGGAAAAAGGCGTATAGTTGAACAGTGGCGCCTTGAAGAGCTGCTTGCGAAAAAAGACGCGTATCACGATCCCTATATGACCCGATCCGGGCTTTGCGGCCCAAAAGACTCGCCGCCGCTATCTTATCGGACATTTGGATGGCGTGCCCGCTTTCCTCGGATAGGCTATTGGCGTCACATTCCTTTTTTCTATAAGTATGAGGCTCCTTCCTATATCACTTTTAGGAAGACAGAACTCACACACATTTGAGAGCTTCCCTCCCAACATTCTTATGGCGTTTCGGGATTCAGAGAGCTCCTCTTTTATATCTCCCGATTTATAGGCTATGAACACCCCATTTTTTTTAATGAGCGGAAGGCAATACTCCGAAAGTACATTCATAGGCGCCACCGCTCGTGACACCGCTATGTCGAAGCTCTCCCTAAATCCTTTATCCTGTCCCAGATCCTCCGCCCTTCCGTGAAGCGTCGATATGCCCTCTAACTTAAGCTCTCTTATCACCTCGTCTAAAAAGATAAGCCGCTTTTTTAGTGAATCAAAAAGTACTATCTCTGTATTCGAGAAACATAGCTTCAGTATCACTCCAGGTATGCCTGCTCCCGTGCCTACGTCTATGAGTCTCGTACCGCGTCTTTGCAACAGCTTTTTTATCCCCTCTCCCGCCATTACTATGGAGAGGCTGTCCACGATGTGCTTTAAGATAAACTCATCTTCCTCTGTGATAGCGGTAAGATTCAGAAACTTATTCTTTTCTATCACCAGCTCATAATAGTCATAAAGCTTTTCAATGACCTCTTCAGAAAGGTCGATCTCAAGTTCCTGAAGGACGTCGGCCAACTTTTTTTTAAATTCTTTTTCCATATGAGATCATTCCGCCTTCCTTCCCTTCATCTGTTCGAGATATATGAGCAATACAGATATGTCGGCGGGAGAAACTCCCGATATACGGCTCGCCTGTCCTATATTTTCGGGCCTTATCTTATCGAGTTTTTGTCTTGCCTCAAGCCTAAGTCCCTTAAGTTCATCGTAATCCATATCCTTCGGCAATCTTTTTCCTTCCATCTTCTTAAATTGCTCGACCTGCTGCCTCTGTCGGCGTATATAGCCCTCATATTTTATCTCTATATTGACCTGCTCCTTTACTCTCCAAGGAAGCTCCGTCCTATCATCGTCTATCTCCGAGAGTATTTCATATGATAACTCGGGACGCTTTATGAGCTCCGCGAAGCTTACTCCCTTGCTGTCCTTTAAAATAGCGGATCCATGCTTTTTTAAGAAAGCGTTCGTCTTTTCGTTAGACCCCGCTGTCTTTTCCCTAAGGCGTTTTGTCTCTTTCTCTATAAGTTCCTTTTTCTCTAAGAACGCCTGATATTCTTTTTCGGAGACGAGTCCGATCTCATGTCCGATCTCCCTCAGACGAAGATCCGCGTTGTCCTGACGAAGGAGCAGACGATACTCTGCTCTCGATGTCATCATACGATAAGGCTCGAAGCTCTCTTTCGTCACGAGATCGTCGATCAACACTCCTATATACCCTTGCGAACGGTCTATGACCATCTCTTCTCTCCCGAGCGCGGAGAGAGAAGCGTTCACCCCGGCCATAAAGCCCTGTACTGCGGCTTCCTCATATCCGGAGGATCCGTTTATCTGTCCCGCTGCGTACAGTCCTTCTATCTCTTTAAATTCGAGCGTAGGCTTAAGGCAAGTCGCATCTATACAATCATACTCTATCGCGTAAGCGTTCCTTACGATATGCGCGTGGGAAAAGCCCTTCATGGAGCGGATCATCCTATACTGGACATCCTCAGGGAGCGACGAGCTCATACCTGAAAGATATATCTCATTAGTATAAAGCCCCTCAGGCTCTATGAAGATCTGATGCCTGTCCTTTTCGGGGAACCTCATGACCTTATCTTCTATCGACGGACAATATCTGGGGCCTATACCCTTTATATCCCCCGAAAAAAGAGGTGATCTGTCTATATTGGAGCGGATGATCTCATGCGTCTCTTCATTGGTATATGTGAGCCAACAGGACACCTGCTCCCTTTTCACATCCTCAGGCTCATTTGAAAATGAGAACGGCCTTATAGGTTCATCACCCTTTTGCTCCTCCATCTCGTCATAGTCTATAGTTCGACCGTCTACCCTTGCCGGAGTACCCGTTTTAAATCGCCTTACGGGTATACCGTTCCTGGTGAGCGAATCTGTGAGCTTCGTCGCGGCCCTAAGCCCATTAGGTCCGGTATGCTCGCTCACCTCTCCGTAGATACAACGGGCATTCAGATATACCCCTGTACAGAGCACAGCTTTCTTCACATGATAAACCGCTCCGGAAGCATTCTTTAGACCAATTAGCTTTTTTTTGGATTTATGTTTAAGCTGCTTAACCTTTTTTTCATTATCCGAAGAGGCTCCTAAAGAGCTCTCCTCTCTTTCGGAACCGTCATCCAAGATAAGTTCCGTCACCTCAGCCTGCCGTATGCTAAGGCCCTCCGTGTTTTCCAGAGTCCTTCTCATCTCCGATATATAGGACTGCTTATCTGCCTGTGCGCGTAGACTATGTACCGCTGGCCCTTTAGACTTATTTAATATCTTAGACTGGATAAAGGTCTTGTCTATGCACCTTCCCATCTCTCCGCCAAGCGCATCCAGCTCACAAACAAGATGTCCCTTAGAGGTACCCCCTATGTTCGGATTACAAGGCATAAGCCCAATGCTGTCCACGCTCACAGTGAATACGACTGTCTTTAGGCCTAGCCTCGCCGAAGCGAGGGCCGCCTCTATGCCTGCGTGCCCCGCTCCTACTACCGCTACATCATAATACTCTTCTATATGTCTATCGCTATGCTTCATATCTTCCCTGATACATTTATCCTCACGCCGCGGCAAGCCTAACATGGTGCCGCGCGTCCAAAAAGATCTGCCCCTCCCCTTTTAAAAGCTCCTATAAGCTTAGCGAGATAGGATCTATCCCTTTCCCTTCGTTTAATTATAAAAGGAAGCGCCTCGTTTGCAAATAGATAATTTCAACTACATCTTGTCGCGATTTTTAAAGTTCTCCACAAGAACCCTTTATTTTTAAGCGTTTAGGATGATTTTTGTTGACATACATGTTCATTTTTCTATATAATAATGAAGATGTTTTAGTGCCTAGTTACGAATACTGAGGATAGGAGGTGAAGGAAACATGAAGATGACTTTTCAGCCTAAGAAAAGACAGAGATCGAAGGTTCATGGTTTCAGAGCCAGGATGAGCAGCGCAGGCGGAAGAAAGGTGCTGCAAAGAAGAAGAGCTAAGGGAAGAGAAAGATTATCAGCCTAAGGCGATTTTAGTAGGACCGTTTTCAGAGCGGTCCATTATTTTCTTTTACAAACTTTAACATGAAAAGATTTCCCTCTATTAAAAAAAACTCTGATTTTAGGAAAGTCTATAACGGAGGACGCTCTAAGGCCTCATCCTGTATGGTCATGTATGTGCATGAGAACCATTCAGAGGTCACGAGATTAGGCCTCAGCGCTGGTAAAAGATATGGTAACAGTATCGAGCGCCACCGTTTTCAGAGACGTATGAGAGAAATATTCATGAGATACAAAAACGTAACTAAGAGCGGCTATGACATGATAATAGTGGCAAGGAACAAGGCTAAGTATGCTTCTTTTCAGACGCTCTGCTCTGAACATGAAAAGCTGCTTATAGGTCATGACATTTTAAAGGATCGAAATGAGTTATGATAACTAAGATCATGATAAAAGCTATAAGGTCTTATCAAAAATATCTTAGCGGTCTGAAGAGGACCACTCATTGTATATACACGCCTACTTGTTCTCAATACGCCGTTGAGGCCATTCAAAAGTATGGCGCGTTAAAAGGTTTTTTGCTGGCGTTTTGGAGGATCCTCAGATGTAACCCCTTCGCCAAAGGCGGTTATGACCCTGTTCCATAAATTTACGGAGGTACGAACTTGTCACCTATATTTTTGACCAGACAAAGCGGTCCTTTAGGCCTGATAGCCAACGTGCTCGGCATCATCATGGATGCCATATTTCAGATCACGGAGGCTTTCGGCGTCGTAAACATCGGTATATGTATAATCATATTCACGGTGGTCATCCGTCTGCTTATGATACCGCTTTCATATAAGCAGGCAAAATCTTCCAAGATAATGGCTGTCATACAGCCACAGATGAAGCTCATACAGGATAAGTATAAGGGCAAAGAGAACGACCAACAGGCGATGATGATGCAGAACGCCGAGATCCAAGCCCTCTATGATCGATACGGCTACAGTATGACAGGAGGCTGCATACAGCTCGTCATCCAATTGCCTATCATCTTCGCTCTCTATCGTGTCATTCAAAACATACCCGCCTATGTTTCGGGAGTCAAGTTTTACTTTGAAGGTATAGTAGAGACTTTAGGCGGTGCTATCGGAAGCAGCAGCGCTATCGAGCTTGTGAATGATTTCGCACACTCGTCCGAGACCCTCACCAGCCTCCTCGCTTCCGCACGCATATCCGACACCACCATATCGACGACAGATAATATCATCGATTTTTTATACTATCTTAGCCCCACTCAGTGGGATTCCTTCGTCGAATATCTCACTAACAACGGTATCACCGAGAGCATAATAAACTCAAGTATCATTCCCAACATAGATATCATACTTGAGATGAATACCTTCCTAGGGATAAACTTGGCGTCCTCACCTTCCTCTTATGGATTTACCGACATAAGATGTTGGATCATCCCTATACTGGCCGGACTTTCTCAGTTCCTCGCCACGAGGATCACATCAAAGGCAAGCTCTGGCGGCGACCAGCAGACAGCTCAGATGATGAATACTATGAACTTCGTCATGCCGCTCGTCTCAGTATGGTTCTGTTTTTCCATATCCTCAGGTGTCGGGATCTACTGGGTAGCTTCATCAGCTATCATGGGTATCTCTCAGCTGCTTCTGAATAAACACATGGAAAAGCTCAGCGTAGACGATATCATCAAAAAGAGTATCGAAAAGTCCAATAAAAAGAGGGCTCGCAAGGGTCTCCCTCCCATAGACGAGAAGTCTCAGGAAGATTCCATAAAGAGGATGCAGCTCCGTATGGAAAAGGACGAAAAGAAACGTCAGACTCAGCTAGAATC
>CAZQFD010000031.1:0-10504 GCA_964592535.1 uncultured Lachnospiraceae bacterium
ACGGGGCCGACGAGATAGATATGGTGATAAATATCGGGGCCTTAAAGGACGGCGACTATGCGTTTGTAAAAGAGGATATAGAGGCCGTAGTCATCGCCGCAAAGCCCGCCGCCGTAAAAGTCATAATAGAGACCTGCCTCCTAAGTGATGCTGAGAAGGCAAAGGCCTGTGAACTTTCTGTAAAGGCAGGAGCTGCCTTCGTAAAGACCTCCACGGGCTTTTCCGTCGCGGGGGCGACTATAGAAGACGTAAGGCTCATGAAAAAGACCGTAGGAGACCGCGCCAAGGTAAAAGCCAGCGGCGGCATACGCACCCCGAAATTCGCGAGGGAGCTTATAGAGGCGGGTGCGGATCGCATAGGAGCGAGCAACGGCCTCCTGCTCCTCTGACCCCTGCCTCGGCTTGCATTTTCAGATATGCTGTGATAGGATATGCCCAATATCCGTTTTTAAATATCAGATCTATTTATCTCATCAAAAAAGGAGTTTAGATATGGCGATCTTCATCAATGAACCGTCCCGTACCTTCGGCGAATATCTGCTGATCCCCGGCTATACCTCGGCAGAATGTGTCCCGTCCAATGTAAGTCTCCGCACGCCTTTAGTCAAATTCAAGAAAGGCGAGGAACCTACTATCTCTCTCAACATCCCCATGACATCGGCTATAATGCAGTCTGTCTCCGATGACAAGTTGGCGATCGCTCTGGCGAAGGAAGGTGGGCTGTCCTTCATCTTCGGCTCTCAGTCCATAGAGTCTGAGGCGGCCATGGTGGCGAGAGTCAAGGCCTACCGCGCAGGTTTCGTAGTAAGCGACTCGAACCTAAGCCCCGACCAGACGCTCGCGGATGTGCTCGCTCTCAAGGCCAAGACCGGACACAGCACTATGGCTGTCACGGAGAGCGGCAGTCCCAACGGCAAGCTCATAGGCATAGTGACGAGCAGAGATTACAGAGTGAGCCGCATGGATCCGAGCGCTAAAGTCTGTGATTTCATGACGAAGTTCGAGGATCTGATCTATGCTTACGAGGACACCACCCTAAAGGAGGCCAATGACATCATATGGGCCCACAAGCTCAACTCCCTTCCTATCATAGATAAGGATCAGCGCCTCGTGTCCATGGTATTCCGCAAGGATTATGACGCCCATAAAGAGAATGCGGATGAGCTCATAGACGGCCACAAGCGTTTCATGGTCGGCGCGGGCATAAATACCCGCGACCACAAAGACCGTGTGCCCGCCCTCATCAAGGCCGGAGCCGATGTGCTCTGCATAGACAGCTCAGACGGTTATACCGAGTGGCAGAAAAGAGTCATAGGATATATCAGAGAAGAGTACGGCGACAAGGTGAAGGTAGGTGCCGGCAATGTCGTAGACAGAGACGGGTTCCGTTTCCTCGCGGACGCTGGAGCTGATTTTATCAAGGTGGGCGTCGGCGGGGGCGCTATCTGTATCACTCGCGAGCAGAAAGGTATCGGACGCGGACAGGCTACGGCCCTCATCGAGGTCTCTAAGGCGAGAGACGAGTATTTTGAGGAGACAGGGGTCTATATCCCCATCTGCTCCGACGGCGGCATAGTCCATGACTATCATGTCACGCTGGCTTTAGCTATGGGCGCGGACTTCGTGATGCTGGGCAGGTATTTCGCCCGTTTCGATGAAAGTCCCACAAAAAGGATAAATGTCAACGGCAGCTATATGAAAGAGTATTGGGGAGAGGGGTCCTCAAGAGCACGCAACTGGCAAAGATACGATCTTGGAGAGGGCGCACACCTTACCTTCGAGGAGGGCGTAGACTCACTCGTACCCTATGCCGGAAGCCTCAAGGACAATGTAGCCCTCACCCTCAGCAAGGTGAGATCCACTATGTGTAACTGCGGCTGTCTTACGATACCCGAGCTGCAAAAGAACGCGAAGATAACGCTGGTATCCTCCACCAGCATAGTGGAAGGCGGAGCGCATGATGTAACATTAAAGGATAAGCATATACTTTAATATACCCATCGAAAAACGGCTTTAATAAAAGGAGCGCCTGAACGAGGGCGCTCCTTTTGGCTCTTTGATCATCGATCTTTATCCTATGTCTTTTGGGCACAGGACTCGTAGGACCTAAGCATCTCTCTGCTCTTCGGCTATCAAAGCCTCATAGGCATCTATTATCTTATCCTGAAGCAGCTTTCGCATCTCCTGGTTGATAGGGTGTGCTACATCTCTGAAGCCACCCTCCTTGGATCTGCGGCTCGGCATCGCTACAAAAAGTCCATGATCTCCGTCAACGATTTTAATATCATGTACTACAAAGAGGTCGTCAAACGTAACGGATGCCATGCCTTTTAACCTACCGTCCTTCTCGATCTTCCTGACTCTGACATCTGTTATTTGCATAATACCCTCCGAATTTTTTTCAAAAGGTGATCGTCTGTACCTTTAGATAGCGTACCTGTCATTCTTTTCCACGACTATCTTTATGTCGTCGGGCGTGCCTATATAAGTAGTATCGGCGCGAATGACGTCTCTCGATTCCACTATGCAGTTTTCAAGTACCGTATTGTCTCCTATATATACATTGTTAAGGACGATGGAATTTTTGATCACGCAGTTATTCCCCACATAAACGTCCTTAAAGAGGAGTGAATTTTCTACTGTCCCGTTGATTATACATCCGCTCGCCACAAGAGAGTTTTTGACGTTCGATCCGGGATTATATTTAGCCGGCGGCAGGTCGTCTACCTTAGTGTAGATCTGGGGCCCCGTAGCGAAGTAAGCTCTTACATCGGGCCTCAGGAAATCCATATTGGTCTTATAATAGGAATCCACACTAGCTATATTCGACCAGTAGCCGTCCATCTTGTAGGCATATATGCGCTTTAGATTCTTATATCTGACCAGTATGTCCTGTACGAAGTCTATCCTGCCGTCCTCCGCGCATTTTTCGAGAAGTTCTATCAGATGGCGTCTCCTTATCACATAGATACCGCAGCTTATGGTATTGGAATCCGATACCATGGGTTTTTCCTCAAAATCCACGATACGCCCCTCATCGTTCAGCTTTACACAGCCAAAGCGCGTGACGTCCTCGCCTTCCTCGACTTTCTTGCATACCACAGTTATATCCGCTTTCTTCTCGATATGGTATTCCAAGACCTTGTTATGATCTAGCTTATAGACACCATCTCCGGAAGCAATGACGGCATAGGGCTCATGGCTGTTCTTTAAAAAAGTAAGATTCTGATACAGCGCGTCCGCCGTGCCCTTATACCAGTCGCTGGAAGTAGGTGTGATCGTAGGGTTGAATACATACAGCCCGCCCTGCTTACGTCCGAAATCCCACCATTTGGATGAGCTTAGGTGCAGATTGAGAGATCTGGAATTATACTGAGTCAGCACCGCCACTGTCTGTATACGGGAGTTCGTCATGTTGCTCAGCGCGAAGTCTATGCTCCTGAAACTACCGGCTACAGGCATGGCGGCGATAGCGCGCTTACTACTGAGCTCCTTCATCCTTCTGGAATTGCCGCCAGCTAAAATGATACCGACCGCTCTCATATCTCCTCACCTTCCTTTATGATATATCCTCCGCTCGGAAGCGCTCCCTCCGGATAGTCCTCGGGAACGGTGACTCCCTTTATCGCCGTATTCTTCCCTATCCTCACGCCATCGGGTATCACGGAGTTGTTTGCGATCGTGACCAGATCGAACTGATATACCTTCGGATCCAACTTAGACTCCGCATACTCGCCCTCGCCCAATATACAGTCCTTGCCGATCTTCGTATTTTCCGCGATTATACATTTTTCAAGCACGCTCCCCGAGCCTATCACAACGTCATCCATGACGATCGTGTCTTTAACGGCCGCCCCGGCTTCCACAATGACTCCGGAGCCTATGACGCAGTTTTCGACTTTTCCGAGGATCTCGCAGCCCTCTGCTATGATAGAGCGGTTTATCTCTGACTCCGGCCCCAGATACTGGGGCTTCACGTTGTCGCATTTCGTATATATCTTCCAATATTCCTCATAGAGGTTAAACTCGGGTATGATGTCTACCAGTTCCATGTTGGCCTGCCAATAGGAACCTAAGGTACCGACATCCTTCCAATATTCATTGAACTGATATGCGAAGATACGTCCGTCGTTTTCCTTAATATAGGGTATGACATCTCTTCCGAAATCACAGCCCGGCACGTTCTTCAGTTTGATGAGCGCGTCCTTGAGCAAGGGCCAAGTGAAGATATATATGCCCATAGACGCAAGGTTCGAGCTTGGCTCCTTGGGCTTTTCTTCAAATTCAGTGATACGTCCTGTATCATCCGTGACCGCAAGGCCAAACCTGCTTGCTTCCTCCCACGACACCGGCATGGTCGCGATCGTCAGATCCGCGTTCTGAGCCTTGTGGTAATCAAGCATGACCTCATAGTCCATCTTATAGATATGGTCTCCAGAAAGTATGAGCACATAGTCGGGATCGTGATCCTCTATATACTCTATGTTTTGATAAATGGCGTTTGCCGTGCCAGAATACCAGTCAGAACCGAAGCTCGTCTCGTGCGGCGGCAACAATGAGACTCCGCCATAGTTCCGATCCAGATCCCACGGTATGCCTATACCGATATGCGCGTTGAGCCGAAGCGGCTGATACTGTGTCAGTATGCCTACCGTATCAACACCCGAATTGATACAGTTGGAAAGAGGAAAGTCGATGATATTATACTTCCCTCCGAAAGCTACCGCAGGCTTAGCTACATTTTTCGTGAGCACCCCGAGCCTGCTGCCCTGTCCACCGGCCAAAAGCATGGCGATCATCTCTTTTTTTATCACGCTACCACCTCGCCAAAAGTAATTATTTAAATAATTATATCACAGTGATCGTGCGATGTGAACAAAAAACTTTTGTGTATTCGAAGTTTTTTGTGCGTTTGTTTCGTGATGTCCGAGGTATGGGCAAAAAGCGGAGCTGTACGCGAGATCCCTCGTATTTTCGCCAGGGCTCAAAGCTCTATCAGCTCAAAGGGTCTTCCGAGCTTCAAAAGGGCCTCGCTTTCTCTATGCTGGCAAGTAAAGAGTATGGTCTGCCCCTTAAAATATCCCGCTATGAAGCCCATGGCCGCCTTCAGCCGCTCGTCGTCATAAAGGATAAAGCTGTCGTCAAAGAATACGGGCAGCCTCCCGTCCTCAGTTCCACCCTCTATGAGCTTTACAGCCGAGAGCCTGAGCGCCAGATATACCTGATCCATCGCGCCCATGCTGAGACTGTCTAAGCTTATGCTCCTGTTTTTATCGTTTATGTAGATACGCCCATCCCCCATATATTCTATGCGACGGTACGCGCCTTTTGTCACCTTGCAAAGGATCTTTCCGGCTTCCTCATTCAGATATGTACCCACAGATCCCCTCAATCCTTCGCTGAGCTCCAGGATATTCTCCTTGGCCAATCCTATCGCGTCTATGTTCTCTCTGAGTCGCTTGTTCTCAGCTATGAGCTTGCGAAGCTCATAGGAACGATTCTTAAGGGAATTCAGCAGCATGAGCTTGATCTCGACCTCTCGGTTTATGCTCTGTTGTCTGAGCATATCGTCGCTGTATCCGCTCTGCTTTCGCCCGAGATCCGCTATACGGGACGAGAGCTCGTTCTCTTTTTCGGCTACATCGACCTTATCCTCATAAAGCCGCCTGAAGCCCTCCATGCGCTCATGCAGAAGGTCCATAGCCGACTCACTTATCTCCTTGCTCCCAAGCCGCTCCCTAAGGCTATCGGAAAGCGCCGCTTTCGCGGCTTTATATCCGCGTTTTCGGCTCACATTAATGAAGCTTAAGATGACCGCAAGCGCCGCAAAGACCGCCGCCGCGATCGGAAGCGTCGGATAAGGCACGGGCGGGAATACGTACGACATATTGTTATAATAAAGATAGCTCCAGCCGCCCAAGGCCGCAGCAGTCGCGATAAAGCAGATCACAGCGGTGACAAAAGGCCAATACTTTCCCGCCTTATCCTTTCTATAGAGGTAGTCACTGTAACTGTCTCGCAGCTCATCCTCCAGCTCATCGATCGAACGCCTGTCGGAAAGACCGTTCTCGGACAATACCGCCTTCGCGCTGTCCTTTTCTTCTCTGAGCCTCGCAAGCTCGCTTTCCGTTTCCTTTAGTTCTTCGTCTGCATCGTCTCTCAGCCTGCTGTATTCTCCGAGCAGGTTCTCATTTTCGGGCGCGGAAAGCTCTGTCTCCAGATTTTTTATCCTGCCTATGACCTTGGCATAGCTTTTGACCGCTTCATCGTCGAGATCCTTTTCTATGCGCTCCTTTTCTCTATCCAGATACTCGAGGGCGGCATCGGCGCTGAGATCCGGGCTCCCCGTAGCATTCAGATCTTCTATATAACGCCCTAGCTCCTTCGCCATCTCGCGGCCTGTGGCCGCACTCAGCTGCCCTATGCTGATCGTGCTCCTATAAGCGGGCTGAGTAAGTGACATGAGCGCCTGCGAGAGTAGTCGTTCCGGATCGTTTATGCGGGTACCGTTCTCCAAGGTGATGGTCATATCCCGCCTTCCTCTATGCAGATCCCGCCTCAGCCTATAGTTCACTCCGTCATAGGAAAAGCCTATCTCGCCGCCGTAGCGTTCATCGCCGTCGTCCCAGTTTCGGTAACGTTCATAGACGTCTTCCTTCCCCAGCTTCGCCGGCCTTTCTTCCATACCGAAAAACATTGTCTCGATGAAGGCATGGATCGTAGACTTACCGGCCTCATTCCTTCCGTAGACAATGTTTATCCCGTCAGCGAGCTTAAATTCCAAGTCCTTAAGCTTTCCGAATGAATCTATGTGGATGTAGTTCAGCTTCACTTCTTATTCTCTGCCCCTTTAGAAGTCTTAAGCAACGCGTCTATACCATAGATCATAGCTTTTCTTTCCAGCTCCGAAGGCTCTCTTTTGTCGCGCCCCAGTCGACCGATGTAATATCCCAAGAGGTCATAAGGGTGCTCCTCGAATATCTTCTCGTGATCGTAGAGCGGCTCCGTCTCGTCTATGACCTCAGCTATGCGGTAAGATCTTTCTATCTCTCCAAGCTCGAAGCTCACGTCAGGCTCTCTCCCCCCGTAGAGGCGGAGCCTGTATATATTATTGCTCCCGCGTTTTTCTATCTCCGAGCGTATGAGCTCCGTGAGGCTCGCGTTGTCCGTGCTCTTATTGACATTTACGGCAAGCGGCATATATGTCACTGAGGCCATCGGCTCAAAGTCGAGCCTAAGCAACCTCCCGCTTGCGGAGGAGATCTCACCTATCAATATGCCATGTTCGCCTCCGTCGCTCATGGATTTAGGCTCTGTGCCGCCCGAATAGCTCATCTTCCTTTTTATGACCTCAGACATACTGTTCTTGCCTCCGAGAGCTATATAAGAGAGGTCAAGCTCGTCGAAGGCTTCCAAAGCATTCTCCTCCGAGGGCTCCCAGATGAGCCCCAGCTTTATGAGTTTGGGATCGTCTTTATCTTCTTTTATGAAGTCCGCGAGCTCTCTCGTGCCTTTTCCGGAGCCTTCATAGACCGAGATGGCGTAAACTGTCGCGCCCAGCCTGTCGAGGCTGTATCTTACCGGCTCGCCCGTTATCTCAAAATGTACATTGGGCGCCCATGAGAAGCTTCGGATCGGGCTGTGCCGTTTTATGGTGTCGCTCCTTCCCGAGACTATGATTATCTCGGTCCCCGGGATGGAGAGGAAAGCTCTGTTGACTTTCTCAAGCTCCGTAGTCACAGGCTCATGAGAAAACAGCTGGCCTGAGATGAGCAACAGCTCGCAGGAGATCTCCTCAGCTTTTTGTATGACATTTTCAAGTGTCTCAAATATCTCTATGGAGCGTTCCTGCTCCCAGCGTCTCCCGCTCTCGAGATTGAGGCCGAGCTGTATGTCGCTCATGTGGATAAATCTCATGGTCTTTTCTCTGCCGTCCGGATGATATGATCTGGGGTCTGCCGCCGTATAGCGCCGTTTATCACAATTCGCAGTTGCCTACGGTCCTGGGAAAGGGCGATACGTCTCTTATATTCTGCATACCGGTGATATACATCACCGCTCTCTCAAAGCCGAGGCCGAAGCCCGAATGTCTAACGGAGCCGTATTTCCTAAGATCAAGATAGAAATCGTAGGCCTTTTCATCAAGTCCCATAT
Source organism: uncultured Lachnospiraceae bacterium (assembly GCA_964592535.1). Taxonomy (GTDB): domain Bacteria; phylum Bacillota; class Clostridia; order Lachnospirales; family Lachnospiraceae; genus Avilachnospira. The sequence continues at coordinate 8,155 of CAZQFD010000031.1, forward strand.
CTTGTATGCGCTTTAACAGGAGATCATAGTCATCCTCTCTCTGGGACCCTCCCATGATCTCACCTACCCCAGGCACGAGACAATCTACAGCCGCCACGGTCTTGCCGTCGTCGTTCTGCTTCATGTAGAAGGCCTTTATCTCCTTTGGATAATCCGTCACGAACACGGGCCTTTCAAAAGTCTTTTCCGTGAGATAGCGCTCGTGCTCTGTCTGTAGATCGCAGCCCCACTCTACCTTGTTCTCAAATTCATCATTATGCTCTTTTAAAAGCTCTACCGCTTCTGTATAGGTGATATGAGCAAAGTCGTGCCTGAGTATGCTCTCCAGTCTCTCGATGAGACCCTTCTCTATAAAACTGTCGAAGAACTTCATCTCCTCGGGAGCATGCTCGAGGACATAGGCTATGATATATTTCAGCATAGCCTCCTCAAGCTCCATCAGATCGTCGAGATCCGCGAACGCTATCTCCGGCTCGATCATCCAGAACTCGGCCGCGTGCCTCGTGGTGTTGGAATTTTCGGCGCGGAAGGTAGGGCCGAAGGTATATACGTTCCTGAAAGAAAGGCAGAAGGTCTCTACATCGAGCTGTCCCGACACGGTCATAAAGGTCTGCTTCCCGAAAAAGTCCTTAGAATAGTCCACCTTGCCATCTCTTGCTATCCTATCGAGGTCTAGCGTGGTCACCTGAAACATCTCTCCCGCCCCCTCACAGTCGGAGGCTGTGATGATCGGCGTATGCACATATACGAAGCCTCTCTCCTGGAAAAATGTGTGTATGGCATAGGCTAATATAGAGCGTACTCTGTATACCGCCTGAAAGGTATTCGTCCTCTGACGAAGGTGCGGCAGCGTCCTCAGATATTCAAGCGTATGTCTCTTTTTCTGAAGCGGATAATCAGGTGTGGAAGCTCCTTCTACGCTCACCTTGGAAGCCTGTATCTCGAACGGCTGTTTCGCCTCGGGCGTGGCTACCAGCTTTCCTCTTACTATGATAGCCGATCCAACGTTCAGCTTGGAGATCTCCGTGAAATTCTCAAGCTCGTCATGATAGACTATCTGCAGGGTATCGAAATATGTACCGTCGTTCAATACTATGAAACCGAAGGCTTTGGACCCCCTCACAGAGCGCACCCAGCCTCCTACGGCTATCTCTTTGTCGAGATATTTGTCAGTATCTTTGAAGATCTCTTTGATAGTAGTAAGTTTTTCCATAAGCTTCGCCGCTCCTTCACGGCATCCTTTCTGTAGATTATTTCAGTCTGTACCCATAGCCTTTGATAGGCTTAGGCAGATCTCCTTCTGAGATACCTCTGAGGTCTCATGCGGAGTCCATGTGACTATAGCATTTTTTTCATCTTCATATCTCGGGATGACATGGAAATGCAGATGAGACACAGTCTGTCCCGCGGCGGCTCCGTTGTTCTGTACAAGATTCACCCCGTCAGCGGAGAGAGCTTTTTTCATGGCCTTTGCCGTCATCTTGACTACCTTTATGAGCTTAGTCCCTTCGCTCTCCGGGAAAGTGAAGATGTCATCACAATGCTCCTTCGGCAATATCAGAGAATGTCCCTTCGTCGCAGGGCTACTGTCAAGTATGACTTTGAATGACTCATCCTCATAGACGGTATTGGTGGGTATCTCCCCGTTTGCCAATCTGCAAAAAATGCAATCATCCTTTTTCATGGGTCTCTCCTTTATATACATAGTAACTTTATAGGTCTTCAACTCTTTTTTTTGTTCGATCGAAAGTATAAGCCTTGTAGCTCTTTTTATATGCGCGCATGAGGAGATCCGCTATAGGCTTGGGCCAAAGGCTCTCAAAAACGGCTCTCTCCTCCGGCTCCCGTCTTTTCAGTCTTATGCTCTCGCCGGTCGCCGCTCCCTCGTGTACACGATACGATAGGAGCTCCTTTTCCACACAGATAAAACGTCCCTTCTCCCTTGAAAGCCGAAGCAGTGCCTCCCAGTCCGTCACGAAGGTGCCCTCTCCCTCGAATATCGGCCTTCGGCAATATCGAAGCGAATAAGTACAGCTGGGACAGCAGATGGCATTCCCGAAACGGAGCGGGAAACGTTTTATGGCCCCGATACCGCATAAAAAGCGAAACCTCAGCGGGATCCTCAGTACACGCTTCACCGATTCGGAAAGCCCTCTTATACGACTGCCTTCTCCGTCTATAGTCTCGTATCTCGTACAAAACAGAGACATATCCTCCCACTCGGACGCGGCCTTCATAAGCTCGGTCGCATAGTCGTCATGATAGATGTCGTCCTGATGGGCGACTGTCACAAGCTCGGCTCCAAGCTCCGCGGCGCAGTCTACGGCAAAGTTCCAGTCAGCAGAGAGAG
>CAZQFD010000032.1:0-10298 GCA_964592535.1 uncultured Lachnospiraceae bacterium
CGGCGTATAGACGATCTTAAGCTCGTCCTGAGTCTCCTTTATAGCGTCTTTATTGACGATGGCGTCCTTGACGTGCGAGATATACTTATCGTCTATCTCCTTGCCTACGGTGACATAAAGTCCCTTTTCTTCTGCCTCCTTCCTCGTTATGGTCTTGAGGGCAGAGTAGTCCTCTATAGCGAGGACTTCCTTAGTGACTCCGACATCGTGTGGCGGAGTGAACTGAGCGCCGTCCTCCCAATAGACCTTGTAGCCGTTGTAATTTGAAGGGTTGTGACTCGCCGTGATATTTATCCCGGCTATACAGCCCAGCTCTCTCACCGCGAATGAAAGCTCCGGAGTGGGTCTCAGGGACTCGAAGCGGTAAGCCTTTATGCCGTTCGCGGCAAGGGTACGAGCCGCCTCATCCGAGAACTCTACGGACATATGTCTCGAGTCGTAGGCTATTACTACCCCCTTTTTCGCGCCGCCTTGCTTCAAAATATAGTTCGCCAAGCCCTGCGTAGCACGCTGTATGACATATTTATTCATACGGTTAGTGCCCGCGCCGATGATACCTCGAAGTCCTGCCGTCCCAAATTCAAGATCCGTGTGGAACCTCTCTTTTATCTCGTTATCATCATCGGCTATGAATCGAAGCTCCGCCTTCGTCTCCTCGTCTATATAGTCCGCAGTAAGCCATTCCTCGTATAGCTTTTTATAGTCTCTCACGCTTACTCCTTCTCGTTATTACTTCTCCGCTATCGCCTCTATCTCGCAAAGCAGGTTTTTAGGCAGGGTCTTAACTGCCACGCAGCTCCTCGCCGGCTTTCCGGTGAAGTATTTCTCATATACCTGATTGAACGCGGCAAAGTCGCCCATATCAGCTAAGAAGCAGGTGGTCTTTATGACCTTCGTGATGTCGCTCCCGCCGGCCTCGAGCACGGCAGCCACGTTCTTACAGCTCTGCTCAGCCTGAGCTTCTATCCCTTCAGGCGCTTCGCCCGTAACGGGATCCGTGCCGAGCTGACCCGATGTGAATACAAGATCTCCGGCTACATATCCCTGAGAATAGGGTCCTATAGCGGCAGGTGCATTCTTTGTTTCTATTACCTTCATTTCTTTTCCCTCCGTTTGTTTATATTAGCGTCACAGCGAAGGATAAGCTCCTTTCGCCCGACGGCTTTTCACTGACTTAGATATTTACTGAACAAGTACAGGATAGAGTTATGCTCAGGATGTCTCATCACATCGTCGTGCATCGAGGAAAGTATCTCCCCTATCTCCTTACCCGGCTTGTAGCCTGCCTTTATGAGATCCGAACCCTTTACGAGGAGATCCTTCATATATATGGGCTCGTCGCGGGCGATCAGCTTCTCAAAAAGGCTCCGAAGCTCCGAGACGTCCTCTTTAGGACAGCTCTCTTTATAATGCCTCGTCTCTGAAAACAGCTCCTTAAGCTCTAAAAGCTCCGAAAACAGCTCCTCATCCATCTCTTGCATGACCAGCTTTATCGCGTAGCCCGAGCTTTCTATCGAAATAAAGAGATATTTTACGAGCAGAGAGGTCTTTTTTATCGTCACGTTGTCCGAACGGAGCTCTCTCAGCATACGCCTTGTCCCTTCGACACCCGTCTCACTGAGCAATATCGCGTAGCGCTTATGCTTTTCTTCAAATGGTACCTCGGTATATCCCGCTCTGCCTTTAAGCTCGTCGAAGATAGAAAGGTGAAGCTCCGAAAAGCCTTCGCATATATAGCACTTCATAGAGAGCTTCTCAAGCTCCGATAACGCCTCCGGATGTTCGGAGCAGACAAGCTTCGTAAGCTCTGCGTAGATACGCTCCTTGCTGACATTTTTAAGATTTTCGGCGTGACGCCTTATCGCTTCTTCCGTCTCATCTTCTATCGCAAATCCCAGCTGAGCCATGAATCTCACGGCTCGAAGCAGCCTCAGCGCATCCTCGGAAAAGCGTTCGTCCGGGTCGCCCACACACTTTATGCGTCTCAGATCCATATCGGAGAGGCCTCCGAACTCGTCTATCAGTCCGCTCTCATCATTATAGGCCATGGCGTTGACCGTAAAGTCTCTGCGTCTCAGATCCTCCACGAGCGAAGGCGTGAATCTCACCTTCTCCGGGTGCCTTCCGTCCTTATACTCCCCGTCCAATCTATAGGTCGTGACCTCATAGGAGGAGAACTCGTAACGACCTCCCCTTTGCTCAGGCTCTTGCCTTATGAGCACCGTCACCGTACCGTGCTTGATACCGGTATCTACGGTCTTCTCAAATACTGACTTTATCTCCTCGGGCTTCGCGGAAGTGGTGATGTCCCAGTCCTCGGGCTCCCTGCCTAAGAGACTGTCCCTGATACAACCGCCGACGGCATAGGCCTCAAATCCCGCCTCGCGAAGTCTCGCGATCATGTCCTTTACATCCTGTGGCAGCTCGATATGTATGCCGCCTTTTTGTGTCATATATCCCTCATTTATCTTATCTGAAAATATATCAAAAGCGTACCTTCCCTGACCGATATAGTGGCCGGCCTTTTGAGGAATTCATTGGAAAGTCCCAGTGGGAAGGTGTTTGAAAGTTCGGCGTCACTAAGCTCATATCTGAGCCCTGTCTCATATACGCCTTTCGCTATATCCCCATGGGAGAATACCGACAGATAGCCGGTCATCGTCTCGGGGAAAACTATGCTTCCGTCTGTGATAGCAGTGATCGCCTCTTTGTCGCCGAAGATATAGGCCTCTATCCCGTCCTTTGAGAGCGCGGCCATGTCCTGTATGCTCGCCATGGTGTGATCCGTGCGGCCTCCCGTACAGCCGTAGAGATAAAAGAGATCATATCCCCTCTCCCTGCCTATATCTATCGCGGCTTTGGAATCACTCACATCCTTTATGACATTGAGCTTTCTGAGTTCGGCTCCGCTCTCTTTAGAATATCGCGCGGCCTCTGTCTCCGTCTCGGAGTCAAAATCTCCCAACACTATATCTGCTTTCAGGCCGAGCTTCAGAAGATGGGCAACACCGCCGTCCGCCGCGATGACGAGGTCTCCGTCTCGTGGATAGGTCTTTAACCCGAAAAAGCTCCCCGCTCCTATGATATAGCAGGCGGGGCGGTCTTTATCTCTGCCTATCTCGATCTTTTTAATATGCCCGTCCAAAATAGACCATCTTCTTTGCAGGCTTGCCGCAATATACGCAGACATCCCCTACGGTCTCCTGCTCAAAGGGTATGCAGCGGGCTGACGCCCCTGACTTTTCTTTTATGGCATCCTCACATTCCCTGCAGCCGCACCACATGGCCTTCACGAAGCCCTTCTTCGTATCGAGGATCTCTTCCATCTCATCCATAGTACGAGCGCTGAAAGTATGGCTCTCAAGATGAGCCTTAGCCCTCTCATACATATCATGCTGTATGGTCTCGAGCAACTCGCCCGCTTTCTCCGCGAGCTCCGTGAGCTTTACGGAGATCTTTTCTCTGGTATCTCGTCTTACGAGCACTGCCTCTCCGTTCTCTATATCTCTCGGCCCCAGCTCCACGCGCAGAGGTATACCTCTCATCTCACAGTCAGCGAATTTAAATCCGGGGTTCTTGTCACGATCGTCCACCTTGACCTTAAAGCCCCTGGCCTTGAGCTCTTCCATAAGCTCCCCAGCCTTTTCGAGCACACCTTCTCTTTTCTGCATTATGGGACAGATCATGATCTGAACAGGTGCGATATGCGGAGGCAACACCAGACCGTCATCGTCACCGTGTACCATGATGATCGCGCCGATGATGCGCGTGCTCAGTCCCCAAGAAGTCTGATGAACGTAGCGGAGCTTGTTGTCCTTATCCGTATACTGTATACCGAACGCTTTCGCGAATCCGTCGCCGAAATTATGCGAAGTCCCTGACTGCAACGCCTGCCCATCGTGCATGAGGGCCTCTATGGTGTAGGTAGCTTCTGCGCCCGCGAATTTTTCTTTCTCGGTCTTTTGTCCGCGCACTACCGGTATCGCGAGATCCTCCTCGCAGAAATCCGCGTATATCTTGAGCATGAGCCTAGTGCGCTCCTCGGCCTCTTCCTCTGTGGCGTGAGCCGTATGCCCCTCCTGCCACAAAAACTCCCTCGAGCGAAGGAAAGGTCTCGTGGTCTTTTCCCATCTGACTACCGAACACCACTGGTTATAGCACTTCGGAAGATCCCTATATGACTGTATGACTTTTTGATAATGATCGCAGAAAAGAGTCTCCGATGTCGGCCTTACACAGAGCCTCTCCTGAAGTTCCTCCGTCCCGCCATGCGTCACCCATGCCACCTCGGGAGCAAATCCCTCCACATGGTCTTTCTCTTTCTGAAGTAGGCTCTCGGGTATGAATACAGGCATATAGCAGTTCTCCACACCCGTCTCCTTGAAGCGTTTATCCAGATCCTGCTGTATATTCTCCCAGATCGCGTAGCCTGCCGGCTCGATGATCATGCAGCCCTTTACGGAGCTGTAATCGCAAAGCTCGGCTTTCTTTACTACATCAGTATACCATTGAGCGAAATCCACGTCCCTTGAAGTTATCTCTGAGACGAGCTTCTTGTTTTCATTATCATTAGCCACTTTTGTACCTCGTTTTTATCTGACTTTGTTCCAGTATATCAATATAAGGGGCTCCTTTCAAGGAAAAAGCAGGAAATATCGGTGCTGCTCTTCGATACTTTAACCGCTTAAGCGATACGCCATCAGGTCTTCGCGTGGATCATTCATGCCGCGGGCTTTATACACATCTCATCAAAGCCGCCCTCAAACCATCTCATAAAAAAACCGGCGAGCTTTCGGCCCGCCGGCGACTTGACTCTTGATCGGCCTTATGCCTCCGCAATAGCCTCAACAGGGCACTGAGCCGCGCAGCTCCCGCAATCCACGCAGGAATCCGCATCGATAACGTACTGTCCGTCTCCCTCAGAGATAGCGCCTACAGGGCACGCATCAACACAACTTCCGCACTGAATACAAGCATCAGATATTTTATATGCCATATCGTAGACCTCCTTATATTATTGAGATAAATATATTGATGTGTTTTTATATTAACTCATTCGATCTCAATAATCAAGTTTGTTTGTTATTTCATGCACAAGATCACGCTGTTTATCTCTGTTTTGTACGTCGATCTGTACAATATATCATATTCGCCTCGGCGTTCTTTCGCTTATCTTCGCTTCATCTCGAACTTATATCCGACGCCCCAAACGGTGCTTATCGCCCAATCATCGTTGTCCTGAAGCTTCTCTCTCAGGCGTTTTATGTGGACGTCCACCGTCCTTGTGTCGCCAGAGTATTCGTAGCCCCATATGTTGTCCAATAGCTGCTCCCTTGTAAAGACCTGATTAGGCGAGGAGGCAAGAAAATACAAAAGCTCCAGTTCCTTAGGCGGCATATCGACGGTATGCCCTTTATAGATGACGGAATAATTCGTCATATTGACTATCAGATCTTCACACTCCACATACTCACCCACCTGATCCATGCCGTCCTGTCTCTTCGACCTACGTCCTGAGCGACGGAGCACGGCTTTGACTCTCGCCACGAGCTCCTTGGAATCAAAAGGCTTTATCATGTAGTCGTCCGCACCGAGTTCCAGCCCCAACACCTTATCAAAGACCTCGCCCTTCGCCGAGAGCATGATGATCGGCACCTCCGACTTCGTCCTTATCTCCCTGCACACCTGATAACCGTCTATACCGGGCAGCATAAGGTCGAGCAATATGATATCCGGCTTATAGCCCTCGAACACCTTAAGCGCTTCTCTACCGTCCTCTACGCACCTCGTATCATACCGTTCCTTATTTAGATAAAGAGCTATCAGCTCCGATATAGAAGGATCGTCGTCTACTATCAGGACCTTTTGCGCTTCAGTCATCTCATCTCCCACTTCATTATATGCTTCATCGTTATGATCGAAAGCCACCTTGCGATATATCTACACCCAGCCTTGATATCGTGTTTTGCCACAGGCTGATACAGGGCACAGTCCGGATCGTCGCCCTCCCGACCTATATATCTTCAGTCGCGAGATCGGAAGTCTGGGGCTTCAGCCATCGCCTTTATTTAAAGCTCACTATCGTGACTCCGGTATCTCCCTCTCCGTATTCGCCCAAGCGAAAGCTCTTTACATAGGGGAGCTGCCTCAGCCTTCTATGTACGGCTTCTCTCAATGCCCCGGTGCCTCGTCCGTGTATCACCCTCACTTCATCTAAGTGAGCGAGGTAGGCGTCATCCAAGAACTTCTCCACTTCCGGCAGAGCCTCCGCCGTAGTCATGCCTATGAGATCCACCTCTGATCTCGCCGACATGGTCTTCGGCATGAAACCATCTTTTCTCCTGTCCGCCTTATGGGAGCCGCCTCCGCTCCCCGCGCGGCCGCCTCCCATAAGGCCCTTCTGCCCCACGAAGGACGCCTTCGTCGTCGTTACGTCTTTTTCGTCTATCAGCTCTATATCTCTTATGTTTACCTTCGATCTCATGATCCCGAGCTGTACGAAAAGGTCTCCGTCTTTATCGGGCAAAGTAGATACCGTGCCTGTCATCCCGCCCATACGGGTGACTCGCACGCCGTCGCCTATACGCAGCTTCTTGGCCGAGACTGGTCTCGAGGGACCTTTGAGCCGCACCGAAGGCCCGCTCTCGTTCTTTCGGATAGCGGCGCGCAGTTTTTCCCTTTGCGCTTCCGCCTCACCAAGCGAGTCTTGTGGCAGTTTCTTTATATTTTTGATAGCCTCATCCGCGGTATCCTTAGCGTCTTTCAGTATATTTTGAGCTTCGACTCTCGCCTCCCTAAGTAGCTTATCTCTGTTCTCCTCAATCTTTCGCTCTTTTTTTCTCAGCCTGTCTCTTAATGTTTCTATCTCTTTTTTATAACTTTCTACCTCGGCTCTGGCCTTTTCCGCAGCCGCCCGGTCGTCATTGAGCTTTTGTATGAGGTCCTCAAAGCCTACATCCTCAGCGCTTATATATTTCTCGGCCTCGGCTATTATGTGTTCGGAAAGTCCCAGTCTTTTAGAGATGGCGAAGGCGTTAGACTTGCCGGGGATCCCTATCAGGAGCCGGTATGTGGGGGTCAATGTCTCTACATCGAACTCACAGCTACCGTTCTCCACCCTGTCCGTCTGGAGGGCATACATCTTTATCTCGCTGTAATGCGTAGTCGCGACCGTGCACGTCCGCATTCGTCTCAAAAACTCAAGTATGGCCATCGCGAGCGCCGCTCCCTCGGTAGGATCCGTCCCCGAGCCAAGTTCGTCAAACAGGCAGAGCGATCTCGCATCCGCCTTTTCCAATATATAGACTATGTTCTTCATATGAGCCGAGAATGTAGAAAGGCTCTGCTCTATGCTCTGCTCATCTCCTATATCGGCGTACACCTCGTCAAATACTCCCAAGACCGAGCCTTCCTCCGCCGGGATATGGAGTCCAGTCTGTCCCATCAGAGTGAGCAGACCGACCGTCTTCAGTGAGACCGTCTTTCCACCTGTATTAGGCCCTGTGATGACGAGCAGATCGAAGTCCTCTCCCAAGCGGATGTCGATCGGCACCACCTTATCCTTCGCTATAAGAGGATGTCTTGCTGCTTTCAGCTCGATACATCTGTCTTTACCGAATATCGGCTCCTCCCCCGAAAGCTCATATGAAAGCGCCGCTTTCGCGAATATCATATCCAGCCCGCGAAGGAGCTTCACATCCTCCGAAAGTTCTTTAGTATATGGCGCGATACTGAGGCTCAGCGTCTCCAGGACTTTTTCTATCTCTTTACGCTCCTCCGCGTAGAGCTCGCTCAGAGCATTGTTCAGATCGACTACCACCATCGGTTCTATAAAAAGAGTCATACCGGTGGAGGACGCGTCGTGTACCATGCCCGCTACTTTGGATCTGTGTTCAGCCTTTACGGGAAGACAATATCTGCCGTCCCTTTGCGTCACGACCGCATCCGTAAGGAGATCCCTATATGTGTTCAGCGATCTGTTAATGCTTTCATGTATCTTTTCCGATGTCTGCCTTATCCTGCGCCTTACCAAGGAAAGTCCTGCGGAAGCGTCGTCGGCTATCTCATCCTCACTCAATATACAGCGTTTCAGTTCCTCATTTATATTTGCGAGCGGCTCCAAAAGAGAGAAAGTCTCGCTGAGGCTGTCCTCACGCTGCTCTTCGTCCTCATCAGACATACGTCCGTAGCTCTTGACTCGGGCCGCCGTAGTAAGGACGGAGCTTATCCTCAAAAGCTCCGTCGCCCCAAGTGCAGCGGACACTTCCAGCCGTTTTATTGACTCTCCTATATCTTTAAGCCCCGCGAACGATACGCTCCGACCTCTGAGCCTGATCCTGTCCTTCGCGTCAGAAGTATTCTTCTGCCACTGTCTTATATGCTTTATATTTGACGAGGGTCTGAGCTTAAGACACAGTTCTTTCCCGGCGTCTGAAGTAGCCTTCCCCGCCAGCATGGCGATCATCTTATCAAATTCCAATATATGTAAGACTCTATCATCCATATCTAATATACAGACCCGTCGCCTTCCCGCGGATACGAACCGCGAATAAGACCTGCCCTCCGGATCTCGGCTGCATAGCAGGTCAAGACCTCATCCTGATCTATCGCTAAGTCTATCATAATAAAGCTCCCGAAACAAGCTGTCCTCGAAAAAGAGAGCACGGTACGATAATATGTGTAGATGGGAAAACCAGTTCCGAACAAAAAGGTTCGGCGGGAGGCCTGTGGATATCATCACAAGTCTATCCGGATCTCGGACAATAAAGTTTAGAGATATTATCTAAGATATATCCCTTCTCTCTTCAATGTTTTCAGTGAAGATAAATGTCCACAGACTCTCCGCCGAGTTTATAAAGCGGCTCCCTTCAGACTTAAGATGAACTTAGATAAGCAAGATAAGAATGAATGTAAGATGGGCCTTTACAGCAGATGAGCATAAAGGGAGCGGTATTTTATATTGGAAAGATATAGGATAGTATATAGAAAGAGGATCTTCAGTCTTATCTCAGATCCAAGGGTATCATATCAAAAACTGCAGCCGGGGTCATGCTTCCTTTACTTTCTGCTCCGCTGCCTTTAATATGGTATTTATAAAGCTTATGATCGCGATCCTCTCCTCAGGCTCATAGTCGTTTAAGAGCTCCGCGACCTCCGTCATATCCTCGAGACTTTTTGAAACATGGGAATATTCGGGTAAGAGATCTTCGATACCAATATCAAGCGCTCTCACTATAGCCAGTAGTGTATCCACTCCTACCATGGATTTGCCGCTTTCCAGATTCGAGATCACAGACGGGGAGACAGCCAATATGGCGGCAAGTTCTTTTTGATCCATGCCTTTTTCCCTACGGTAGCGTCGAATCCTGTCACCTATATTTTTGTTGTCTTTGCTGTGGTAAATCCCTGTTCCCATAAGATCCTCTGAAAATTACTCTGACGAGATAATTTTAGCAAGGATCCGTCTGATTGTTAAATAACTAATCGGCAAATCGAATATGTAATACGCAATCCTCGTGGTCAGGGACAAAGATCATGGGCATCCGTTCCGGCTTTCTAGAAGTCATACTCCTGATATGCTATGCAGCCGTCTTGTTCACCCGCTACCTTGGCGTTCACCCTTATCGTGTATCCGCTCTCCGGGAAAGCCAAAAGCGAGATCTCAATCGTGTTTTCCGAAGTATAGTCCGCAAGTATCTCTTCTTCCTCCTCTCCGTCCTCCGTATATGTGATCATGATCACCTGATATTCGGGCATGACATCCTCATTCTGTACGCTATAGCAATATATCGTCATCAGGCCCGTCTCCTCATCTCGGATGAAGTCCGCGCCTACAGCCACTATCCTGTCCACCTCCGAAAACAGCTCTTCGAGCGACGAATAAAAATATATCGAGCTGTCGCCCCCTTCCAGCTCCAGCTTCAGCACATCGGCATAGATCTCGCTCACGGTCTCGGCCCCTTTACCGTTCACATGATTATAATCACGCATGGAAGTATCCGGTAAAAGCTCCTCTCTGTCTCTTATGAGGTTCGTGTTATGGTAGCTTATCCCATGCTCCTCGGCATAACTCTGATAGTAGTCTATCGCGTCCTGAAGTCCCTCGATGGTATACAGCCTCATAAGCGAAGTGGGCCCCGTGACCAAAAAGAGCGTGATCTCATGTTCCTCGCACAGCTCCACTATCTTATCAAGATAACTTAGATGATCCTCATCTATCCATCCCTCAAAAAACGCCAAGCTCTCTTGGATCTCGATATTTCCCTGCTCGCAGCTAGTATTTGAATAGATGAAACCGT
>CAZQFD010000033.1:0-10030 GCA_964592535.1 uncultured Lachnospiraceae bacterium
ATCACCTGATCTATGCCGGCAGAGCCGGGTATGTTAACAAGGATGGCTCCGAAGCCCCTAGGCAGCAGCAACGAAGGCGCGTAATTTTCCTTTATGGCGAGCCATATAAGCAGTATACCTACTACATACATCACCAGCTGCTGGGGCGTGACGGACATTATGCCATCCCATAAGAAGTTAAATCCATCCATTTTTGAAACGTATCCTCCGTAAGCTAAGGATCTCCCATTTGAGATCCGCTTGATCGACTAGAATCATAGCATATTTCGGGGCACATATCCATCATAAAAAAAAGAACATAGTCCCTGCAAAGAAGCCTCGTCGAACGTGAAAAGGGGCAGTCTCACTCTTTTTCGAGGCCTTCTATCCCCAACAGGAATAGCTCCTCTACGCGCGCGGTCTCTCCCTTTAGATAGAGCCATCCGAACAACGCTTCAAGGCCCGTCGCGCGCCTGTAATCCGTGACGCTCTGATTTTTCGCGGACGTGCGCGTCCTGTGATTTCGCGCTCTCTTAAATACCTCCAGCTCTTCTTCGCTCAGGAAGTCTTTTATGAGATATGAGATCCTGGACTGGCTGCCCGCGTTCACTACGTCGGTCACCCTTTTATGGAGCTTTTCGGCCTTTATCGGGCCATCTTTCAAAGCGTAAGACCTCACAAGGATCTCAAAGACCGCGTCTCCGATATAGGCAAGCCCCAGCGAGCTCATCTCTTCGGCCCTTGCATTTTTCAAAAACCGTCTCCCGAGACCGAGGCTTCCGCCTGTATTTACACTTTCTTCCACTTCACTCCCTCTCTCGTATCTTCCAGAGTGATACCCATCTTAAGGAGACTGTTTCGGATCTCGTCCGCTTTTTTAAAGTCCTTTACCTTCCTTGCCTCCTGACGCTCCTCTATCATGCGTTCTATATCCTCGTCAAGGATCTCGGCCTTCCTGTCCGTTTTCACTCCGAGCACTCCGTCCGCAAGCTTATGTATCGTATCCAGAAGGCTCTCCAAAAAGGGCTTTGAGGAAGCCTCATCCGTGGCGGCGTTTGCCGTCCTTACGATCTCGTATACCGCGGTCTCGGCATTGGCCGTGTTATTATCGTCGTCCATGGCCGCCTCAAAATCGGCTATAAAGCCGTCTACCGTAGAAAGGGTCTCGCGTTCCTTATCGCTTGGCGCCTTGTCCTGTGCCTTATCTAGAATGGCCTTAAGCTTATCCGTGCAGTTCAGTATGCGCTCATAGGCCGCCTTAGCCTGATCCATGAGCTCTCTTGAGAAATTGAGCGGAGTACGATACTGCGCGCTCAGCATAAAGAGCCTCAGCACCATGGGGTCGTATTCCTCGGTGATCTCCCTTACAGTGAAGAAATTGCCTTCCGATTTAGACATCTTCCTGTTATTTATATTTAGGAATCCGTTGTGCATCCAATAATGGCAGAACTCCTTGCCGCTCGCTCCCTCTGACTGAGCTATCTCGTTTTCATGGTGGGGAAAGATGAGATCCTCGCCTCCCGCGTGTATGTCGATCGTCTCGCCGAGATACTTGCGGCTCATCTCCGAGCACTCGATGTGCCAGCCGGGGCGGCCTTCGCACCAGGGGGACTCCCAGTACGGCTCGCCTTCTTTTTTTGGCTTCCAGAGCACGAAATCATTGGGGTCGCGTTTCTGCTCCTCGCCGCTCACCTTGAGGTCTCTGAGACCGGACATCATCTCGTCCATATTTTTATGGCTCAATCTTCCGTAGTCTTTATCCGAGGGCACAGAGAAGTAGACCGTGCCGTCGTCTACCACATAGGCATGGCCGTTGTCGATGAGCTTTTGGATCATCTCTATCATGCCGTCTATCTCTTTGGTGGCCTGAGGATGTACGGTAGCGGGCTTTATATTCATAGCCTCCATGTCCTTTTTACATTCCTCTATATATCTCTCGGAGATGACCGCGGGATCTACGCCCTCGTCCTTCGCGACGTTTATTATCTTATCATCGACATCTGTGAAGTTCGAGACATATCTCACCTCATAGCCCTTATATTCCATATAACGTCTGAAGGTGTCAAAGACGATCATGGGTCTCGCGTTTCCTATATGGATAAGGTTATAGACGGTGGGACCGCATACATACATACTCACTTTGCCCTCTTCTATGGGGACAAAGTCCACCTTCCTTTTTTGCATGGTATCGAATATCTTCATACTCCCTCCTCCGCCTCGGGATCCTTTATCCCGATCATATCACATCCGCCGCGTAGCTTAAAGCCTCTCCATAAGGCATACCGCGTGCGCCGCTATTCCAAGGCCCTTCCCGGTAAAGCCAAGCCCTTCCTCTGTCGTAGCTTTTATGCCGATAAGCTCCACATCGCAGCCGAGAGCCTCTGAAAGCTCCTTTCTCATGGCGTCTATATAGGGCCTGAGCTTCGGTTTTTCGCAGAGCACGGTCACATCCAAGTTAGAAAGGCGATAGCCTGCCTCCTCGGCAAGGCGTTTCACCTCTTTAAGAAGCTCTATGCTCGAAGCTCCCTTATATCGTTCATCCGTATCCGGAAAATATCTCCCTATATCGCCCAACGCGAGCGCGCCCAGCATCGCGTCCATCACAGCATGGGTAAGCACGTCCGCGTCGGAATGCCCCAGCAGTCCGCGGCTATACGAGATCTCTACACCTCCCAGTATGAGCTTACGTCCCTCCGTAAGCCTGTGAACGTCATAGCCGTGTCCTATCCTCATAGCCTTTCTCCCGCACGGAAGCATTGACCAGTTTCACCGTGTCTTTTTCTCTGTCTATCTCTATCCTTCTCTGCTTATAGAGACGGCCCAGAGCACGCTTAAATTGATTTTTGCTCATGCCGTAGATATATTCTATAAGCCTTGAATCAGCCTTATCCGCGTAGTCGAGCTTTCCACCGTTCTTTTCAAGCTCTGCGAGTATGGCTTCACTGTCCTTATCTATGGAGAGATAGGACTTTTCCCTCAGGCTCAGATCGAGCTTTCCGTCCTCTCTCACCTTCACCACTCGAGCCTCTATCCTGTCGCCGTAGTGAAGCTTTTGATATATCTCCGAGGCGGGGATCAGTCCGAAATACTTTTGATCCACCGCTACGAATACGCCCAATCTCGCGTTTATCTCGTAGACGAAGCCCTCTACCCTGTCGTCCTCTTTATAGAGGTCGCCGGGCTTGAGATATTTATAGATCCTCATGGTAGCGGCCATCCGCCCGGTCTTATCTTTATAGATATAGACGAGCACCTCCTGTCCTACTTTCGGGGACTCTATCTGCTCCCTGAAAGGTAAGAGCACATCCTTCGGCATATCATTATCCAGGAACGCCCCTATAGATGAGACATCCGTGACCTTCAGTATGCCGAGCTCTCCCGCCGAGAGCTTGGGGCGTCTCATAGTGGCCGTGATCCTGTCGCCCTTATCTTTAAAAAGGCAGACGCCAAGCTTCTCTCCGACTACGGGAGGCTTTAGCTGCTCCGCAAACGGGAGCAATACCTTACGCCCATCCGAAAGCTCCAGGAAGGTGCCTATGTCGGTATTCTCAAGGACCCTAAGCTCCATAGGCTCCGAGATGTCGCCCTCAAAGCCGGCCAAAGGTCTCTCGTCCGACCTATGATCCTTACGGAAGTCCTTTTTGTCGTATCTTTTCCCTTTATAGTCTTTATTTTTATGATGACCTGTGCTTCTTACGAATGAAAGTGAAGAATTGCCGCCTTTTTTGCCTTTTCCTTTCGCGAATGCCTCATGGCTTCCCGCGTCCCTTCTTTCCGAGCTGTCTCCTTCACCTTTCTTTTCAAAGGGATAGGGATGTCTCTGCCCGTCTTTTTTTCTTTCGAAGGGATAAGGTCTCTCCGCGTCCTTTTCCTTCTCGAAGGGATAGGAGCGTCCTTCTTCTTTTTCAAAGGGATACGGACGTCTTTCTTTTTTATCCCTTTCTCTCTTGTAAAATGTTTCTCCGTCCATATGAGCGATCTTCCTTTCGAAATATAAAGGCAACACTAGCCGCGAAAAGCTATGCCGATGTGTTGCCCTTCTCCTTCATATCAATATCCGCCTTCATCACATCCTCTCGGGAGCCGAAAAGCCAAGCATGTCTATGCAGCTTAGAAGTACGCTCCTCGTGATCGAAAGCAGGACTATATAGCTAAGTTTTTTCTCCTCATCCTTCTCGTTCAGTATCCTCACATCATGGTAGAAAGAGTTGAACTCGTCTGCCGTCTCGTAGATGTACTGGCAGAGCTTATGAGGCGCCAACTCCTCCCACGCCTGATAGACAGTCTCCGAATATCTCGCGATCGAGAGCGCAAGCTTCTTAGCGGAGGCGTCGGACTCTATGGCAGGGCGAAGATCGGGCTTCTTGCAGAGATCTTTGCCGCCTTCTTTTTGATACCGCTCCAATATACTCCCTATCCTGACTATCGTATACAGGATATAGGGGCCTGTATTCCCCTCAAAGCTCGTAAAGCGGTCTATGTCGAAGATATAATCCTTCGAAGCCTGATTTGAGAGGTCTCCGTATTTGAGGGCGGAAAGTCCCACTATGCTCGCTATCCGCGAGGCTTCCTCATCAGAGATCTCGTCCTTATCGCGTGTAAGGCGTATCTTTTCATAGACCTTTTCGTTTATCTCCTCTATGAGCGAGGCGAGCCTCATCACGCCGCCGTCTCTGGTCTTAAAGGGCTTCCCGTCCTTGCCGTTCATAGTGCCGAAGCCAAGGAAGTCGAGTTTCTCCTCGGGCCTTACTATCCCGGCTCTCCTCGCCACTCTGAAAAAGCTCAGATAGTGAAGGCTCTGCCTTTGATCTGCGACATAGATGTAGGCGTCGGGCTCGTAGAGCTTTTCTCTCTCTACCAAGGTAGCGAGATCCGTCGTCGCATAGAGCGAGGCTCCGTCTGACTTCCTCACTATGCAGGGCGGATATTCCTTCGTATCGCCCTCTTCGGCTATGTCTACCACGAGCGCGCCCTGCGACTCATAGGCGATACCGCGCTCCTCCATGTCCTTAAGCATATCGGGGATGTACTTTTGGGCGTCGGATTCCCCCTTCCAAAGCTCGAAGCTCACTCCCAGAGCGTCATAGTTATGTTTTAGGTCTTTGATAGAGAGCTCCATGATATGTCTCCATATCTTCATGCAGCCCTCGTCCTTATTTTGGAGCTTCACCGTGGCTTCCAGCGCCCTGTCCCTAAACTTTGCGGCTCCTTCGGTAAGTTTGCCGTCGGGCCCTTTTTCCTTAGACCTCGCGGAGGCCGCGGGATATATCTCTTCAAGGTCTGAGAGAGTGAAGTCATCCTCCATTCCTCTGTCCTTAAGCTCCTCTATGATAAGGCCCATCTGAAGGCCCCAGTCTCCGAGGTGGACATCGCCTATCAGCTCATGCCCTACAGCCCTGCCTATGCGTTTTATCGCCTCGCCGATGATGGCGGAACGAAGGTGTCCTATATGCAGGGGCTTCGCTACATTGGCCCCGCCGTAGTCTATTATTATCTTTTTCTTTTTTTCGGGGAGCGGAAGTCCGAGCCTCTCGTCCTCAGACATGGAGACGAGCCAGTCGGAAAGGAAGGCCGTACTTATATCTACGTTTATAAAGCCGGGGCGCACTGCCTCGACTTTAGAAAACTGCGGATACGCCTTTAGCTTTTCGACCACTTCCTCGGCTATGACCATGGGCGGCTTCTTGGCTGTCTTGGCGAGCGCCATGGCCCCGTTGCATTGATATTCGCAAAGATCGGGGCGGTCAGATACGCCGATCCTCGCGTAGGCGCTGTCATAGTCTGACGTCTTAAAGGCTTCTTCGACTATACTGTTTAGTATATCTGCCAGCTTATCCATCATGCCCTCGAAAGGTACTCTCCCGTACGGGTATCGATCTTTATCTTGTCTCCGATATTTACGAACAGAGGCACGCTGACCTGCGCTCCCGTCTCTACAGTCGCGGGCTTGGACGCTCCTGTAGCCGTGTCCCCCTTGAAACCGGGCTCCGTGTCGGTTATCTCCAACTCTACGAACATAGGAGGCTCTACCGAAAATACCGACCCGTTATAAGAGCAGATCTTACATACGTCGTTTTCCTTTACGAATTTCATAGAATCTCCGACAAACTCCTCGGAAAGGGATGTCTGGTCATAGGTCTCCATGTTCATGAAGTTATACTGATCTCCGTCCTTATAGAGATACTGCATATCCACTCTGTCTATACGCGCGGAAGGAAATTTCTCCGTGGGCCTAAAAGACCTCTCGATCACTCCTCCGTTTATCACATTTTTAAGCTTCGTCCTGACGAAGGCCGCGCCCTTTCCGGGCTTAACGTGCTGGAACTCTACGACCTGCATGACCTGACCGTCCAATTCTACGGTCACTCCGTTCCTGAAATCACTTGCTGAGATCATCGTATTCCTCCAAATATCATCTTTGATGTTTTACTTAATCATAATTTAAAACCCGTCGTTTGTAAAGACAGAGTATAGGCTTCTCGAGCCAACGCTTCAGCATCACCCTGGGGATGTCAGTGCTCCTGTCTATGGGCTTTACGAGCACCGAGCTTATGCCCGCGTTGTTCGCACCCCATATATCGGTAAAGAGCTGATCCCCGAAAAACAGGACCTCCTCTTTTTTTACCCCGAAGCGCTCTATGAGGCGAAGATAAGCGTCGGGCTTTGGCTTTTCCGAGTGAAAGGTATACTCCACGCCACCGCAGGCTTCAGAGAAAGCCGCGACCCTGGGGCCCGCGTTATTTGAGACTATGCCCGTATAAAATCCAAGCTCTCGAAGGAGAGCAAAGAGCCCCTTAGCACGTTCGTCGGCAGGCCCGTCGTGCGGGACGAGGGTATTATCCACATCGAAGAGGATAGCCTTTTTACCATTTTTTTTCGCGGACCTAAAGTCGAAGCCATAGACGGAATCTATGTATAGAGAGGGATAGAACCTTTCTATCATGCCCCGTCCTCTTTTTTCTCCGTTTCTTTTCCGGGATGAAGAAGCTTCCCTATCTCGTCTATAAAAGTATTGACGTCCTTGAATTCGCGATAGACCGAGGCGAATCGCACGTAAGCTACTTCGTCCAGGACCTTAAGCTTCTCCATCACCTTCTCGCCTATGACGTGAGTAGGTATCTCCTTTTCCTCCATAGAAAATATCTCATTCTCTATCTCGTCTATCATGCGCGAGACCTGCTTAGTGGAGACAGGACGCTTATGGCAGGAACAAATGATGCCTGCCTCTATCTTTGAGCGGTTATAGGCCTCTCTCGAGTTGTCCTTCTTTATCACCATGAGCGGCATAGTCTCAAGCTTCTCATAGGTCGTAAAACGCTTTTTGCAGCTTACGCATTGCCTGCGCCGTCTGATGGAGGAGTTTTCGTCCGCGGGTCTGGAGTCTATGACCTTCGTGTCAGCCGCATTGCAAAACGGACATTTCATCTTTTCACCTCCCAGCTATCTTTAGGTGTGTCTTTCTCCGCCCTGACTTCATTCGTCGCGCTCTTTTCCGAGACATCGTCGTTTCCTTCTGTACCCGAGGAGCGGATATTTTCCGTGCCACCATCTATGTAGCTCTCCTCAGGGTAGATCTCTTCCTCGGCCCTCAGATAAAAGAGGCATATCGTAGTCTGCATATAGGGCAATATCCAGAGCAACGCTATGCTGTAGGTCATCGCGCCTATGATGGCCCAAGGGAGAAAGCTGAAATAAAAGAGCCAAAGCAGCTTAAGCTTCTTCTTTTTCGTGAACTTTGAGGAGCGCTTTAACGCGTCAGATACCTTTGTACCCGGCCTGTCGATAAGCACGAAGCTCGCGAATAAAAACTTGAGCGAGATATATAGGACGTATATCAACGTGAGCAGGACAGCCACGATCGCACTCGCTATCATATCCTGGATACCAAGCGCCAAAGCGGCGATCGACCTCGCTGCGATGAATATGACGACCGAGGGTATGACCTGTATAAAGAACAATACTATCGCGAGCGCCACACAACGGAACGGGTGCGACCCGCGCCTAAAGGCGTAAAACAGGTCTTTAAAAGAAGCCCTTCCATTTCGACAGAAATTTAGGTAAAGCTTTGTCGAGCCGAGCCGTATCAGGTAAAACACTATCACCACAACGATCAAGAGCAGCGCAAAGATCACCGCGCTGAGCGAGGCTCCGAACGAAGTCCCTGAGACAGCAAAGGCGATCGCGCTCCCAAACGCTGACAGCACCACGACTGCCAACGCATAAAATAAGATCTCCGTAAAGATCTGCGCGCCTATGAGCACGCCGTAATTTCCGACAAGACGCTTCCTCGCTAGCGCCTTATATCCTTTTATCTTTTGATCCATAACCCTTTCCCCATACGGAGCTCTCCGGTGTTTCATCAATATCCCGAAGCGGGACGGTCCTCTGCCGCGCCGCCGTTATATATTGCCCTCGATAGCTTAAAACAGGAAGTCCTCAAGCACCGTCATGTAGTAGTCCAGCATACCCGATCTCGCGAGCGAGAGCCCGAAGGCTACCATCATCATCAAAGAAGCGATGATAGCGACTATCGAGACTCCCAGCCCTATCCTGGCCAAGGTGCTCATCTTCTCTTCCGTCTTTGAGAGCTGAGCAAAGGTGATGCCCAGACCTCCAAAGAACATGGCGCTCATGATGTTGCTGCTCATCGTCACCGCGCAGGCGCTCATAACGACAGAAGCTATAGCCATACTGTTCTTTTTAGAGATACCCATATCATTCACCTTTCTTTTTATGTCATTTCCCAAATTCCAAGAGCCTAAGCCCTTCATTTCGGTCCAAGACCATCTTTATGCTCCATTCGTGCACAAACAACAGCAACGGCCCGCCCTTTAAATCGTTCACCGCTTTCATATCGCTCGTGCCCGAGATCTTATCCACATTTACGGTCTCGGGATCTTCGATCCATCTTATGTAGGCATATGGAAGCGGCTGAAGGCTCACGTCTACATTATACTCGTTCTTGAGCCTGTAGGTCAGAACCTCGAACTGCAGGACGCCTACTACGCCTACGATGATCTCCTCCATACCGGTATTTCGTTCCCGAAATATCTGAACTGCTCCCTCCTGAGCTATCTGCATAATGCCCTTAAGGAACTGTTTACGTTTCATAGTATCTATCTGCTTCAGCACCGCGAAGTGCTCGGGCGCAAAAGTCGGGATACCCTCATAGCTGAACTTCTCATCAGATAGACAGATCGTGTCTCCGATACTGTATATGCCGGGGTCGAATACTCCGATGATGTCTCCGGCATAGGCCTTGTCTATGATCTGTCTCTCGTCCGCCATCATCTGGGTGGGCATGGAGAGCCTTATCTTACGGCCGCCCTGAACGTGGTTCACCTCCATACCCGCGTGAAACTCTCCCGAGCAAACGCGCATAAAGGCTACCCTGTCTCGGTGGGCCTTGTTCATATTGGCCTGTATCTTGAATATGAAGGCCGAGAATGGCTCCTCTGTCGGGTCTATCATGCCCTTATCGCTCTTTCTGGGGAGCGGCGGGCTCGTCATCTCGAGGAAATGCCGAAGGAAGGGCTCCACTCCGAAGTTCGTGAGGGCCGATCCGAAGAATACAGGCGAGAGCTTGCCGCTCGAGACCTTTTCCATGTCGAGCTCATCGGCAGCTCCGTCTATCAGCTCTATATCTTCCATAAGCTTATCATGCTCCTGAAAGCCCAGTATATCCGAGATCCCCTCGTCGTCTATGTCATATTCACGGGACTCAAGCTCCTTGGCTCCGCTCTGCTCCGCCCTGAAGGTGATGACCTTCCTACGGTCTCTCTCATAGACTCCTTTAAAGTTTTTTCCGCAGCCTATGGGCCAGTTGACCGGGCAGGTATGTATCCCCAGCACGTCCTCTATATCCGAAAGCAGCTCAAAGGGGTCTTTTGCCTCTCGGTCGAATTTATTTATAAACGTAAATATCGGTATACCTCTCATGACGCATACCTTAAAAAGCTTGATGGTCTGGGCCTCCACGCCCTTGGATCCGTCTATGACCATGACCGCCGAGTCCGCCGCCATGAGCGTGCGGTAGGTATCCTCCGAAAAG
>CAZQFD010000034.1:0-748 GCA_964592535.1 uncultured Lachnospiraceae bacterium
ACCGCGCAGTACCTTAAGCTTTTCGGTGTCGATACTGTCGGGACGCCCGGCCTCTACGGTAAACTCCGAAAGTTTAGAGAGATCTGCTTCCTCCTCGATGAGGCGAAGGAGCTTTTCAAGGCTTTCCGCGGAGAGCGAGGTAGGTGTACCGCCGCCTATGTATACGGTCTTGAGCTCTTTTCCGCAGAGCAGCCCCTTAGTCTCTCCAGCGGCACCTCTTTGAAGATCTCTTATAAGACGAAGTTCCTTTTTCAAGGCTGAAAGATATTCGTCTACCCTCTGATAAAAGCTACTTATCGGATAAGATGTGAAGCTGCAATAAAGGCAGGTGCTCGGGCAAAACGGTATGCCTATATAGAGGCTAAAGCTATCCTCTATATCTATCCCAAAAAGCGCTTCCTCCTCGCTCTTTGCTGTCTCTCTTAGGAGCCTCAGCTTTTCATCTGAGATCCCATACTCACGCTTCATCTCCTCCCCGGTGAGCCGCTCGATCTCGTCCATCCCGTCGTCCGAGTCTACAGCTTGTGTGGACGCTGACCTGGTTTTTTCTTTTTTTATCTTTTTATATTGAAGCTCGTAAAGCTTTAGAGGCCTTATGCCCGTAAGGGAGCCCCACGGGAGCGTCTTTTTCGTATATCTTATGAGCAGTTTGTAGAGCGCCTTTTTAAGGCTCGACTTATCATCATACCTTATACCTGTGATCTCATAGCTTTCGGAAAGCTTCTTTGTCGAAGCGTCCGCGGGATAG
>CAZQFD010000034.1:758-6028 GCA_964592535.1 uncultured Lachnospiraceae bacterium
ACCGTCTCCTTTTCGAGGCTCAAAGACCTCATCCCCGTAGTGCTTTGATTCAAGGCATACACAGCCCGCCCCTGCTCTCACAGTGAGCCATGCTCTTTCATCTTCAGCATAAGAAAAGCTCTCTCCAGCAAAATATGCCATGAGGAGCTCTCTTACATCCTGTTCAAATAAAAAGTCCTTATCTAATAACAATGTTATCATAGATAACGCACCTTTTCATGTCCTATAGTGGTATCCGCGTCATGCCCCGGGAATACGAGCGTCTCATCCGGAAGCTTAAGGAGCTTATCTTTTATGCTGCTCATTATGCTCGTCTCAGAGCCTGTCGGAAGATCCGTCCTTCCGTAGTTCTCTCTAAAGAGCGTGTCTCCGGAAAACAAGATCCCGCTCTTTTCGATATAATAACAACAGCTCCCGCCCGTATGCCCTGGTGTAGAAATGAGCTTAAAATGATATGAGAGGAGTTCTATATCCTCACCGTCCTTGAGAGCGTTCACATCCTCTATGCTAAGAGCCGTAGTAAAAGCGAATGAGAGATTGAGGGAGGGATCCTTTAGGAGCCTAAGCTCATCTTCTGAAGCAAAGACCTTTAGGTCTTTATAGTCGGAACGAAGCTTGGGGATCGCCCCTATGTGATCGAAATGTCCGTGAGTAAGCAGCACGGCTATGGGCTCTATGCCTTCTTCCCTGCAAAAGCTCTCGATCTTTTCCGCCTCATCGCCCGGATCTATCAATACACAGCCTTCCTCCCGCCTTTCGGGATCGCAGATCACATAGCAGTTTTCCCTCATTATACCTACTTTTACGCAGGCGACTTCGGGCCTCATCATCCCGCAGTCCTCCCTATGTCTATGACTCCTTCGACCTTCCTTATCTTCTCGGTGAGCCTCATGAGTTCTTCTTTTCCGTGTATGTCGAAGGTCAGTATCAGCGTCGCCGTGCCGTTCTTAGCGGTCTTTAGGTTGATACTTGTGATGTCTATCTTTGCTTCAGTGAATATCCTCGAGACATCCACTATGAGGCCGAGCCTATTATTGCAATATACCTTTATCTCGGTAGAATAAGTCTCCTTGTCATCCTCGGTCTGCTGCCACTCAGCCTCTATGAGCCTATTGCGCTCATCCTCGGGGAGATTTATCATGTTTACGCAGTCGGTCCTGTGGATCGTGACGCCTCTTCCCCTCGTAACGAAGCCCACTATCTCGTCTCCCGGTACCGGATTACAACAATGCGCATAGCGCACGGCTACATCGTGTATGCCCTTGACTACTATGCCGCCCTTTTGATTTTTCTTAACGGTCGGGTTCGAGATGTCCTGATTCTCAGCAAGATTGGCTCTCAGGATGTCCTCGTCGCTGATATTCTTCGCGTCGGCCTTCTTCTTTATCTCAAGGAGCTTGTTGACGACCTGGCTCTCCTTAAGGCCGCCGTGCCCCACCGACGCGAGGGCTGAGTTCCAATCCTTCAGCGCGTAGCGTCTCAGCACGCCTTCCACATATTCGGACTTCGTAAGCTCGTTATAATTTAAGGACTTCTGCTTACAGTACTTCTCAAGCAGTTCCTTGCCGCGGATGATATTGTCCTCTTTGCTCTCGTTCTTAAACCACGCGTTTATCTTGTTCTTGGCCTGAGTGGATCTGACTATGGAGAGCCAGTCGCGGCTGGGGCCTCTCGAGTTCTGAGAGGTGATTATCTCGATCTGGTCGCCGTTTTGTATCTCGTAGTCTATGTTGACGAGTTTCCCATTCACCCGCGCGCCCACCATCTTGTTGCCGACGGCCGAATGTACATTATAGGCGAAATCTATAGGCGTAGAGCCTTTGGGCAGGTGTTTTACGTCCCCTGTAGGGGTAAAACAGAACACCTCATCGGTAAAAAGGTTGAAATCCGTCTTTACCATGTTGAGGAATTCCTTGGAGTCGTCGGTATCCCGCTGCCACTCAAGCACCTGCCTCAGCCAGCTCATCTTCTCGTCCTCGGCGCTCGAAGCCTTGACCCCTGAGCCCGATTCCTTATATTTCCAATGCGCGGCGATCCCGTACTCAGCTATCCTATGCATCTCATAGGTGCGGATCTGCACCTCAAAGGGCGTACCGCGCTTTCCGATAAGCGTAGTATGGAGGGACTGATACATATTCGGCTTCGGCATGGCTATGTAATCCTTGAACCTGCCGGGTATGGGCTTATAGAGCTCATGGATCACACCGAGCGCCGCATAACAGTCTTTTACACTGTCCACCAATATCCTCACCGCGAAGAGGTCGTAGATCTGCTCCAAGGTCTTTTGCTGATTCACCATCTTCTTATAGATGCTGAAAAAGTGCTTGACCCTTCCCACGACCTGAGCCTTTATATCCGCCTTCACCATATGTGAGGAGACCCCGTTTACTATCGAGGATATAAATTCTTCTCTCTCTTCTTTTTTCAGGGAGATCTTTTCGGCGAGGTCATAATATACCTCTGGCTCCAGATATTTGAGCGAGAGGTCGTCCAGTTCTATCTTCAGCTTGCTGATACCGAGCCTGTCGGCTATGGGCGAATATATGTCCAGCGTCTCCCTAGCTTTTTCTATCTGTTTCTCTCTGGACTGATATTGAAGGGTGCGGAGGTTGTGCAGCCTGTCCGCGAGCTTTATGATTATGACTCTTATGTCCTTTGCCATGGCAATGAACATCTTGCGAAGGTTCTCCGCCTGCATCTCTATCTTGTCTCTGTCATAATTAAGCTGCGTCAGCTTCGTAACGCCGTCTACGAGATTGGCTATCTCCTCTCCAAAAAGTTCCTGTATCTTAGAGAGAGGTATATCCGTGTCCTCTACCACATCGTGCAGAAGGGCCGCGGCTATGGTCTCCTTATCCATCTCAAGATCGGCTAAGATGATACCTACGCAGAGCGGATGTATGATATAAGGCTCTCCTGAACGTCTTTTCTGCTCCTTATGCTGTTCCTTTGCTACCCCGTATGCCTTCCTTATGAGCTCCTGATCCTCCGAAGGGTGATAGGAGCGTATGGTCTTTATGAGCTCATCATAGAGATCCTCAGGCGAAGTAAAGGGCTCGGGCTCGTCGGCAGCGCGCGCACCTAAGGTAGCGCCCTGCTTATCGTCGGTAGTCATATTGCGCGCGACAAAAGCGCCTATATCCATCTGGATACCGGCGTCTCTGTATTCCTTCGCTATGTCTATACTTGCTACAGCCAGTTTACTCATAGCCCGCGTCTTTTCGTTACTGTCCTCCGATACATATCGATCCTCTTTAGGCCTGTTTCGGAAGCTTAAAGGAGGACTTAAGTCCTACTATCCTGTTAAATACCGGCGCTCCCTCCTTTGAATCGTGGGAGTCAGTAGTAAAATATCCGTTACGCACGAACTGGAAGCTGTCATAGGGCTTCGCGTCTTTTAGGCTCGGCTCCAGATAACAATCCTCCAATACCGTGAGCGAGTGAGGATCCAGGTTCAGCTCTCCTGATTCATCAAACATACCTTTTTCCGTGTCTATAAGGCTCTCGTACAGTCTCACGGTAGCCCTGAAAGCGGTCTTTGAGTGTACCCAGTGTATGGTGCCCTTGACCTTTCTAAGCTCCTTTCCTTCGCCGGACTTCGTGTCAGGGTCATAGGTGACGTGTACGCAGGTGATACCGCCGTCCTCGTCTTTATCAAAGCCCACGCACTTCACATAATATGCTCCCATCAGCCTTACCTCGTTACCGGGGAAGAGTCTGAAATATTTGTGAGGCGGGACCTCCATGAAGTCCTCGTGTTCTATATAGAGCTCTCTTCCGAAGCTCACCTTCCTGGAGCCCATCTCGGGCACTTCTAAATTGTTAGGGATGTCTAAAAGCTCCTCTTTGTCCTCGGGATAATTATCTATCACGAGCTTGAGGGGATGAAGCACTGCCATCATCCTGGGCTTTTTCAATTTAAGGTCGTCCCTCACACAGTACTCCAGCATATCCATATCGCAGGAGGAGTCTGCTTTAGAGACACCTGCCAGCTTTACGAACTTCGCTATGGACTCTGGCGTATATCCGCGGCGTCTCAGCGCGGCGATCGTAACGAGCCTGGGGTCGTCCCAGCCGTCCACTATACCATCGTCTACCAGCTTCTTTATATATCTCTTTCCGGTCACGACATTCGTGAGGAACATCTTCGCGAACTCTATCTGTCTGGGAGGGTCAGCATACTCACACTCTCTCACCACCCAGTCATAGAGCGGTCTATGATCTTCAAACTCCAAAGTACAGATACTGTGAGTGATCCCTTCAACGGCGTCCTCTATGGGATGAGCGAAGTCATACATCGGATAGATGCACCATTTGTCGCCTGTATTGTGATGGGAGAGCCTTGCTATACGATAAATGACAGGATCGCGCATATTGATATTGCCTGAGCCCATATCTATCTTGGCACGGAGCACCTTCTCACCGTCAGCATACTTGCCGTCCTTCATCTCTGTAAAGAGCTTAAGATTCTCCTCTACGCTCCTTTCCCTTGAAGGATCCTCCTTACCGGGCGTGTTGAAATCTCCCCTATATCCCTTTATCTCCTCAGCCGTAAGGTCTGAGACGTAGGCCTTGCCCTTCTTTATCAGCAGCACGGCCTTCTCGTACATCTCTTCAAAATAGTCCGAGGCGAAGAACAGCCTGTCCTCAAAATCCGCTCCGAGCCACTTCACATCTTCAATGATAGCGTTGACATACTCCGTCTTTTCCTTGGTAGGGTTCGTGTCGTCAAAGCGCAGGTTGAACTTGCCGCCGTATTCCTTGGCGAGCCCATAATTAAGGAGTATGGACTTAGCGTGTCCAACGTGCAGGTAGCCGTTAGGCTCAGGAGGAAATCTGGTGCATACGTGATCGTATACGCCTTCGGCGAGATCTTTATCTATCTCCCTCTCTATAAAGTTCTTGGAAACAGTTTCCTGTTTTTCTTCCGCGGGTCCTTTCGCGTCGTTCTGAGCCATACTATCTCCTTCACATGTGTCGGTCGCTTCTTTACAGCCTAATATCATCTGCGCTAAAGTATAGCACAGAAATCATGCTTTGACTACCCACTCGCCCTTCGGCGGAGCGGGTATAGATATAGCGTAGATCTTTGAAGTTTTAGCTCTCTCAGTCCTCGTTATGCTCCTCGAGCCCCAGCACATCCTCTACGGGTATGCAGAGCACCACGCCGTGAGCCGGCGTGCGAAGTCCGCAGGAGGCACTTATCTCTGACATGACCGAGGTCTTTTTGTCTTTGGGAACGACGATCATTATGAACTCCTGTTCCTCCC
>CAZQFD010000034.1:6038-9854 GCA_964592535.1 uncultured Lachnospiraceae bacterium
CCTCTAGCGCCACCTCTCCTTGCGGCCTCGACTATATCTGTACTGTAGCCCATATTGGCGGCCACCAATATCATGGCATATTCGATCTTATCTTTCATCATCGCGCCTCCTTCCCTCGCTCCTTCCGCGAGCTTCGCGAGTTTTTCTTCGTAGAGCGCCTCTTTTTCTTCGTTGTTTTCGTGCAGCAGTTTCCTGACCATCTCCTGAAGGCCTCTAAGGCTCAGAGTGAGCGCTATACCCTTTCCCCGCCTCTTCAGCTTTAGACCTTCATAGAGCGCTTCAAACATCTCTTCCTTAGCGAACGAAGGCATGACGGAGAGGGTGATCGTCTTGCCCGATCCGGTCAGTCCCAAGAGATCCAAAAGCTCGGAGTTCGCCGTGCCCTCGCCGTAAAACTGATAATATATGGCGTTGGGCTTGCCGTTCATCAGCTTCTCGATCTTTTTGTCATCTTCTTCTTTGGTTATGATGATAAGTAGGCTCATGGAGATGCTTTGGGTCGTTTTAACGTTCATGGCCGTCCTCCTCTGTATCTTCGGCTTCTTCTACGATAATATCATCATTGAGTGCTTCGGTGACCTCGACACCGATACTTTCCTCAGCTGTCCTGGCCTTGCGAGCGTAGATGACGCCCATGAGCTGTATCGCTATAAGCGGGGTCATGGCCACCAGCGCCACCACGCCGAAGGCGTCTGTGACTACATTCCCTCCTACCGCCGTGCAGGCTCCCATGGAGAGAGGGAGCAGGAAAGTCGAGGTCATGGGGCCGCTCGCCACGCCGCCTGAGTCAAACGCCACTCCGACGAATATCGAAGGCACAAAGTGGCTTAGGACGAGCGACAGCAGATAACCCGGTATGATGATGAGATAGATGTCGATCCCCGTCACTGCGCGTAGCATGGCTATGCCTACAGCGCAGGCCACACCTAAGGAAAGGCAGATATTCATCATGCTATGTGAGATCGTACCTCCGGTGATCTCCTCGACCTGATCGTTCAATACTTTTACCGCGGGCTCCGCCTTTACTATATAATAACCTATCACTGCGCCTATCGGTATGAGCGCCCATTTGAATGCGCTCCCTGCGAGGCTCTCCCCCAGTATACTTCCTACAGGTGCGAAGCCTACATTAACGCCTGTGAGAAAGAGGATAAGTCCTACCAGCGTATAGACGAGGCCTATGACTATCTTTATGACCTGCTTTTTGCGGTATCTTCTCGTACTTGCCTGAAATATCACGAAGGTAGCTATAACGGGCGCCATGCTCACCATCACCTCATAGGCGTACTCGGGGAGCGACGACAGAAAGTAGAACGCTACATCTTGAGTCGTAGCCACGGGCATGAGCTCCGTCGCATCATATACTGCCTCCGAAGGCGCATAAAATATACTCAGCAGTAAGACCATAAGTATGGGGCCGACACTGCTCATGGCGACAAGGCCGAAGCTGTCGCTCGCGCCGTCCTTATCGGAACGTCCGGCGGAAAGTCCTACGCCTATGGCCATGATAAAAGGCACCGTCATGGGGCCTGTCGTGACGCCGCCCGAGTCAAACGCCACCGCCACGAAATCCTGCGGAGCGAAGAACGAAAGTGCAAACAATATTATATAACATATGGTCAGCATGATCGCAAGGTTGATCCTGATGATGACCCTCAGTACCCCTATCACAATGAATATACCGACTCCCACGGCCACCGACCAGATGAGCACCTGATTCGGTATGGAGGCTACCTGCTCCGCCAGTACCTGCAGGTCCGGCTCCGATATGGTGATGAACGTACCCACTAAAAAACAGATGACGATCGTGAGCAGGAGCTTCTTGTTCTCGCCTATCCAGCTTCCCACACCCTGTCCGAAGGGCGTCATAGCGGTCTCTGCCCCGAGCTGGAAAAGTCCCATGCCGACTATCAGCATGGCTGCGCCGCAAAGAAAAAGCGACAAAGTCCCTATCTCCATCGGCACTATGGTAACGCTGAGGAGCAGGACTATCACGGTAATGGGCAGGACGCTCTCCAAGGATTCTTTGGTCTTTTCTTTCAGTTTCTCATTCATTTAATATATCGGATCCTCCTTCGTCTGACAGTTTATCAAGTCGCACTCCAGCGCCTTCTTCACCATCAAGGCCTTTTATATCCTCTACCCCTGATATGGCTCTCTCCTAAAGCTGCCGGTCCTCACTTTTTTGTCTTTTATACAGCCTTAAGGCCTTAAAGTAAAGGACCGCCCCATGTCTCAGTCGCAAGCTGTGGGATAAATATCATCCCTGCGAACTTACGAAGAGATCTAAGGCGGCCCCCTTCAATTACGCAGTATTTTTACGACTTGGAAATATTTTTACTTAATTAGAATCTTAACATGAAAGAGACTTCCCTGTAAAGCCAAATCGTGTAAAACGTATCAGGAGCTAAAAGGAATTTATAACTTAAAGTGCGCAAATGTGCCAACATACGGTCATAAGGCTCAGTCGAACTCTATCAGCTCTCCGCTTATCACCGGAACGGCCCCCTCCGGAACGGGGCATACATAGCCTCCCTTCGTGGCTTTACTAAACTCCCCACGGGCCTTTTCGATGATGGTGTGATCCTCGAACATATCTATGGCGGCTCCGCTCAGCACCTTGCTCGCCTGAAGGAGGCCCTTATGTCCGATGGAGCTGTTGCCGCAGGATACATTCTGCCAGCTGTGTCCCGGTGAACAGGAGGCAAAGCAAGCCGTGTATACCTGACTGGTCGGAGTGAGCCAGCTCACATCTCCGACATCGGTGGATCCCGGGCTCCTTATATCTGAGTGCTCATAGGGCACGATGAAGTCATTTATCGGTTTTTTGCCGTTATCCGACATCTTCATCACATATTCTTTATGCTCATCGCAAAGATGAGAAATGCCCTGAAGCAGCGCGCCATCATTCTTCACTTCATATGAATCCACGATCTTCTCGGCGAACTCGATCTCCTCAGCCGTATACTCGGGCACTCCCACCTCGTTTAGGTTCTTATAGAGGAGCTCCTCCAGCACGCTGTTCGATATGGTATTTGAGCAACCGTCGATGAATTTCTTCTTGAACTTAGTTCCGGTCATGAGCGCCGCGCCCCGGGCGATGTCGTCAACTCGCTTCTGAAGCTCAAGGGCGTCCTTTACATAGACGGCCCTTACCATATAGAGGAGCTGAGCGTGGGGCTGCACTACGTTGGGAGAAGCCCCTCCCCCGTCCGTTATGGCGTAATGTATCCTGGCGTCCGAGGACATATGCTCTCTCAGGAAGTTCACCCCCACGTTCATGAGCTCCGCCGCGTCGAGAGCGGATCTTCCGTATTCGGGAGAACCTGAGGCGTGAGAAGCTATACCTTGGAACGCATACTCAGTCTGGATACAGCTGTTGCAGGTGCCGCTATCCACATAGTTGAGATGCGACGGATGCCAGGTGATGGCACAATCGAAATCTTTCCATACCCCATCCCTCGCCATAAAGGCTTTTGAGGCGCCGCCCTCTTCTCCGGGACAGCCGAAGAAGACGATCGTGCCCGAGCCTTCGGGCTTATCTTCCAGATACTTCTTTACCGCGAACGCGGCTCCCATTGAGCCTGCTCCCAACATATTGTGGCCGCAACCGTGGCCGTTACCGCCTTTTACGATCTCCCTATGATAAGGAGTGGCGGCCTCCTGTGAAAGTCCGCTCAGGGCGTCGTATTCCCCGAGTATGCCTATGATGGGCCTTCCGGAGCCGTAGCTTGCCTTAAAAGCTGTCTCTATGCCGGCTACTGGGCTCTCTACCGTAAAGCCCTCTTCCCTTAGTACCTTGCAGTAAAGCTCGCA
>CAZQFD010000035.1:0-2286 GCA_964592535.1 uncultured Lachnospiraceae bacterium
GCAGCTCTCCCACAGCCCTTATGCGCCTGTTCCCGAGGTGGTCTATATCATCCGAGTTGCCTATGCCGCACTCGAGATGCATGTTGTAATTGATGGAGGCAAGTATGTCCTCTCTCGTGATATGCTTGGGGATGAGATCGTAGATGTTCTTCCTGAGAGCGAGCTTCAGATCATCTTCGCTCTTTCCTTCGCATTCCGCGAGTATATCCGCCAGTGCGGGATAGTATACCAGCTCGTTTATCCCGAGCTCCTTCGCATCGAAATCCACATAAGCCGATATATCCACCATGCGGTTAGAGAGCACTTTTACCTCTCTGCCTTCGGCATACTCCGCGTCGGGCCTGCTCATTACCTTCACGGAAACTATGCCCGTGTTCTGTATCTTGTCGCAAAGCTCCTTATCAAGGGTATCGCCCTTTTCGGCTATGATCTCGCCCGTCTCCGTATCTACTATATCCTCAGCAAGCACCCTTCCGTCTATACGACTGCGGAGGAGCAGTTTTTTATTGAACTTATAACGGCCTACCTTCGCGAGGTCGTATCTTCTGGGGTCGAAGAACATACTGTTCAGGAGGCTCTGCGCGGAATCCACTGAGAGCGGCTCGCCGGGGCGTATCTTCTTATACAGCTCAAGGAGACCGTCCTGATAATTATCAGAGGTGTCCTTGGCTAGGGTATCCATCAGTTTGGGGTCCTCGCCGAAGAGCTCTACGATCTCTCTGTTCGTGCCTATGCCGAGCGCCCTGATGAGCACGGTCACAGGAACTTTCCTCGTCCTGTCTACACGCGCCCAGAATACATTGTTAGAATCCGTCTCATATTCGAGCCAAGCCCCCCTGTTCGGTATGACGGTACAGGAAAAAAGCTCCTTACCGAGCTTATCGTGACCGATCTCATAATAAATGCCCGGGCTTCTTACGAGTTGCGAAACGATGACCCGTTCCGCCCCGTTGATAACGAAGGAGCCTGTCTCTGTCATAAGGGGAAGGTCGCCCATAAATATCTCATGCTCTTTGATCTCGTCCTTATCATTGTTGATAAGTCTTACTCTGACCTTGAGCGGGGCCGCGTAGGTTGCATCCCGTTCCTTACACTCTTCGATGGTGTATTTGCGTTCATCTCTGCAAAGTTTGAAGTCCACGAACTCGAGACTCAGGTGTCCCGCGAAATCCGCTATGGGTGAGATGTCCTCGAATACTTCCTTCAGGCCGTCCGTGAGAAACCAGTTGTAAGAGTTCTTTTGGATCTCGATCAAGTTCGGCATCTCAAGGACCTGCTTCGTCTCCGAGAAGCTCATCCTCATACCCTTTCCGGCAGTCACCGGATGCATCCTGCTTTTTTGCATTGACATTCCCTACCTCTTATTCTTTCTTATATATGAATGCCAGCGATGAAATCAGCTTGCATTTTTAGACGTTTTATAATAGAATATATAGGCATTTGGCACCAGCTTGCCATAGTAATGCAAATTTAAAAATATCACAGTCTTGCCAAGGTGTCAAGTTATTCCTTGCTTTTTCTTGTATCTGATGATATAATTATTTGGTTTATCCTCGGAGGTAAAAGATCATATGCATACAGTTTTAACCGTATTGGTGGTCATAGCTGTCATAGCTCTGATCGTGTTGGCTCTTCTCTGGCACTTCGGCAAAAAAGTACAAGCGAATCAGGTCGAATCACAAAAGCTCATAGAGCAGACCTCGCAGGTCGTGAGCATATTGGTGATAGATAAAAAGAAGATGCGTATCACCGAGGCTCCTTTGCCCAAACAGCTCGTCCAGAGCACTCCCTTTTACGCCCGGATCGCTAAGGTCGGTATCGTAAAGGCAAAGATCGGGCCGAAGGTATTCAATCTCGTCACGGACGCCAATCTATACAGGCTCCTGCC
The DNA here is from genome assembly GCA_964592535.1 of uncultured Lachnospiraceae bacterium. GTDB lineage: Bacteria > Bacillota > Clostridia > Lachnospirales > Lachnospiraceae > Avilachnospira. The sequence continues at coordinate 1,889 of CAZQFD010000035.1, forward strand.
AGTGAAGTCGGAATGTAAGGTAAAGCTGAGCGGGCTTTATATCACGGACATAGTAAAAGGTGCGGCGCCTGATGAAAAGCTCATAAAGAAGAGACAGAAAGCCAAAGAGAAAGCCGCTAAAAAAGCTGAAAAGGAAAACAAGAAAAAAAGCTGAATATCTATCTGAAAGATGAGTTTAAGGCCTTCGGATCCAGATCGATCCGAGGGTCTTTTTTTGATCGTACTTCCGCTATATATGGATCTTTAGTGACGGAACGTTGATATGTGAAGATAAGGGTGTCTGCCACAGCTTTTTATCTGCGGTAAGACATCCTCTCTCCCTGTTTCGGGCGTAGCCTTTTTGCGATGAAGCTTTTCGTCAAAAGAAAAAGCGCCGTAAGGCTTTAGACCTTGCAACG
>CAZQFD010000035.1:2296-7467 GCA_964592535.1 uncultured Lachnospiraceae bacterium
GGATGTCTGCCACTGCTTTTTATCTGTGATAAGCCAGCCTCTCTTCCCGCGACGTTTCCATAGTCTTTCAGCGATGAGGCTTTTCATCAAAAGAAAAAAGCGCCGCAAGGCCTTTTATGACCATGCAACGCTCTTTCTTTTTATCGGAGGACTCTTAGAGTCACTTAAGCAGCTTTGCAAGCTCCTTAGGCTCGGGCACATCGTCCACGCTCTTTCCGTAGTGAACGTAGGACAGTGCCCTGTCTTTATCCACGATGAATACGGCGGGAAGCTGAAGCTCGTTACCCTCGTACTCTCCGTGTGTGAAGCCTACAGAACGAGCCTTTTCTACCTTTTCCATCGTGTTGGGCCCCATCATCCCGGCCTCTGACTCCGCCGGGTCTACGCCGAAGCTTTTATAAAGGGCCTGATCCGGATCGCAGATCAAATCGAAAGGAAGGCTGTCCTCCTTAAGTTGTGCCTTGAGGCCTTCCGGTTTGGACTGGAGAACGACGAGCAGCTGTGCTCCCATATTTTTTATCTCATCATAGCAGGCAGCTAACTGATGTATATCATATTGGCATAAAGTGCAGCCGTAATATCTCAGGAATACCAGCGCCGTCTTTCCTTCTACACGTTTAACGGTCTCCTCAAGGCTTCTACCTGTCTCGAACGGAGTCTCAAAACTAAAGTCCTCCATCGTCATCCCTATTTCCAAACGCGGCATATCGAACCTCCTTTTTCGATCTTCGTGAAAATACCATGAGTTGGGGTCAAGGATCTTGACCCCAAGCTCGTCCGTCCGAAGCCCGCAAAGCCCCTAAAAGGGATCCTTCGGCGCAGGCCTTCGGTCTTTACTTAAATTATAATCATCAAGCGTTGAATACATACTTATCCAGTCTCTCGAACGCCTCTTTTACTCTTGAGAGCGGGAGAGCCAGATTTACACGCACATGGCAAGGGCCGTGGAACATACGTCCGTCCTGGAATGCTACTCCGACATCCCAAGCGGCCTTCTCTACATCGTCTATGGTCTTGCCGTGCTTCTCACACCACTTCGTGCAGTCTACGAACAACATATAGGTGCCTTGAGGCTTGCAGCACTCTACGCCTTCAAAGTGCTTCTCGATGTAATCACATGCATAGTCGATATTGCCGTTAAGCACTTCGCAGAGCTCATCCGTCCACTCGTAGCCCTCGGGCTTATAAGCACCGATAAGAGCATACATGGAGAGTATGTTTATACCGTTATAGTGAGAAAGTGATGATTCCTTGTCCACCCTATCTTTCAACATCTTATTGTAGATGATGTGATAGCTGCCTATAAGGCCGGCAAGCGAGAAGGTCTTAGAAGGAGCATAGAGAGCCACCGTACGCATCTTAGCGTCCTCAGACACTGACTGCGTAGGGATGTGCTTATGCCCTTTCATGATGATGTCTGACCAGATCTCGTCGGATACTACCATGACATCATACTTCTTGAAGAGCTCCATAGCCTTCTCTATCTCCCACTTCTCCCATACACGACCGCAAGGGTTGTGCGGTGAGCAGAATATCGTCGCATGGATATTATTCTCTTTTATCTTCTTCTCCATGTCCTCGAAGTCCATGCGCCATATTCCGTCTTCATCGATATTAAGCGGGGAATGGATTATGTCGTAGCCATTGTTCTTAAGGGTGTTCGTGAAACCGATATAAGTAGGGCTGTGCACGAGCACCTTATCTCCCTTTGAGCAGAATACATTGAGAGCCGATACTACTCCGCCGAGCACGCCGTTCTCATAGCCTATGTTCTCCTTCGTAAGGCCGGTCACACCGTTCCTCTTTACCTGCCACTCTATGATGGAATCATAGTACTCATCTCTCGTCATGAAGTAACCAAAATGAGGCTCCTCTATACGCTCCTTCATAGCGTCGGTGATGGTGTGGAGAGTAGGGAAGTTCATATCCGCTACCCACATCGGTATCGCGTCAAAGCCCTCCTTGGGAGCCAACGGAGCCATGGCAGTCAAGCCAAGCGCGTCTACAGCGGTAGCGTCTTTGCCCTTCCTCTGCATAATAGTCGTAAAATCGTATTTCATACCAAATACCTTCCTCTCTGTGTCTTTACTTTTGTTTCTAAATTAGTTAATAAATCTTGAGCTTTACTAAAAGCCCATAAAGCTTAAGATCAAGTAATATATCACCGCGATCACAGTGAATACCGCTACCAGAGGCATGGTCTTTTTTGCCAAGCCACCCAGACCGATCCCATAGTCCTCAGCGCACAGCGTCAGACAGATATGCGTAGGCGAGATCTGCATGGCAACATAGGTGATACACATCAGCAATACGAACAGCGCAAGCCCCGTATGCCCCGCTCCTACCGTAGCCATGGCCATGGGCATACAAAGCACGATTATCGCCTGAGTGCCTGCTACTATGGTCCCAAACAGAAAGATGAGAGCGAATACCAAAAACGTAGGTATCGGCAGCACCGAGAAGAACTCGGGGAGCGCCGTGATGACTCCCGTGGCCGACAGGATCTCCTTGAATATCATGATGAGCCAAACGCTCATCATGAGCCTCGTCTCAAAGGCCGACCTGAAGAAAGGGATCATCTCCTTCGGGCTAGACTTGTTCACTACTATGTTCACAAGTATGCTTACCAAGACCGCGCCTTCGACCGGCAGTCCCAATAAAAGGATGAGCAGGATGGTAAGGGCGATGGCCCATACGCTCTTTCCGAGAAGCTTCCAGTAGTAGCTCTTCGGGCGATCCGACACATACCCCGTGTCCTTAGGGATCTTGCGCAGGTACACTATCCATCCGGTGAACATCAGCGCCGCTACCATATGCAGCATAGCTAATATGAAGGCGGCCGCCGTCACTCTCCCCTCCGTGATGGTGATCGCCACGAAGATGGATGTGTAAGTCGGCAGGAAACTCTCTGAGATATGTCGATAATAAGAGGTCACGCAGGCGGTCTCCTCTTTAGCGAGCGAGTCTTTTACGCTCTCTCTCACTATCGGGCCGCAGATGAGCACCGTGCTCGCGGCCGGCAACATCCCCAGTAAGAAAGGGACCACCGAAGCGTTTATCCGATTATTATTAAAGATACCGTTCAGAGCCTGATGGGCGTTACTTAAGTCGCCTCGCTTTTCCATCATCCTCTGTAAAAAGGTGATAGAGTAAAGTACCAAAAGCGCTTCTATGGTCGCCCAGGCAAAGGCTCCGGCTATCACGGCTTCCGCCGTTTGGGCGGGCGATAAGCCGTAAAGCAATATCGCCACGATCCCCGCGGCCGTCACAGCCAGTGATATAGGCTTTTTAAGCCATACGGTCGCTAAGATCACTATGAATACTATGACAAGTTTCGCGATGTCTCCCAAAGAGTCACTGCCTCCTTCTAAAAAAGTTTAGAAACTCAAAGTCCGATCATCAAACCTTCTCGTAGCTTATATCCATGTGTACATGCTTACTACGTGCGAACGAGAAGGCGAAAGCCGCAACGATGACTACTGCGTTGATAATGAGCAGCGTAGTGGAAAGTGTAGTCGCGTTCAGGATGATATTGAACAGTGCGCCGAAGGATCCCAGCACGGAGACCAGCTTCAAAAGCCCATCGCCTATGCGGAACTTGGAGTCAGCCCACTCGTCAGGGATGACCTTAGGCAGCTTCCAAGCGAAAGCGTTTATCATAAGTGTCGCAGTACCAGACGCTATCAGACACATGTTACCCAGCACGCTTACGCTGAGTCCTGTGAAGATACATATCGCACCGATCACATAGAGTATGCTGAGGATGACTATAGGGGTGTTCCACTTAGAGAGCTTTGCAAGTCCCTTAGGGAGCCATCCATCATCGCAGGCCTGCATGGTAGGCTTAGGCGCCCATGCAAACTGTGAGTTCAGCGTGGAGATGAGCGCGAAACCTGCTCCGCAGATTATGAAAAATACATAAATGGGATAAGGAAGGACCTCAAATGCTACAACTGTAAGGTTCTGGCCAGCGACTTCTTCAAGAGGAAGCACGCCTGCCGCTACGAACGCGATAAGTCCGTAGATGATAGCTACTATCAGAGTAGAAACTATCATGGCAAGGGGCACGTCTCTCGTAGGGTTCTTTGCCTCAGCCGAAAGGTTTATAACTGAGCTTCCGCCTCCTGTCGCGAATACGAGCAGAGCGCCTGCCTGAAGTAGTCCCATCACTCCGCCGGTCATCCAAGTCTCCTCCGCGAAATAGTCGGGGTCTATGCCGGTAGAAACGCCAGATATGGCGAATACTACGAGAGCAACGACCAGCAAAACAACGATGAGGTTCTGGACCTTAGCGAACTTATCGATACCCATACAGTTCAGGACGAAGAACAGGGTCAGTACTACAAAACCGACTACCTGCTCGGATCCGATACCGAACAGAGAGATGAAATAGCTCGCAAACGACAGAGCATACATCGAAAGGCTCAGATTCGAGAAGATGAATATTATACTATATGCTCCTGCGAACTGCTTGCCTGCGAGCATAGCGACCATCGTATAGTTTCCACCTCTCAGACGTACCGTACCGCTTATGAATATGAGCGGCAGATACTGACACACTACGACAACGAATGAGATCAGGAACGCCAACGGCACCGAACGTCCCGTCATAAGCATCGCGGATCCCAAAAGTGTCATGATACCGGCTCCGATGATCTGCCCTACGGCAGCTCCCATCAGATCTCCGAATCCCAAGACCTGCTTCAGTTGTTTGGTTGAACTACTTTGTTCCATATATAACCCTCCTTTTTTTATAAACTCAGTCCGCTTTCATCTTACATGTTCGTACGGACTGTTATGGAGCTGTTTGATCATTGTACATCGTATTTTTGTATTCTAGTTTAGTTGATTAACAATTAATCTTCTTAATCCTTAGTTTATAATAATTTTATCACTTAGACTAGTATCTGTAAATATATTTCTTAACTTTTGTGAATTTTCTATAAATTTAATGGACGATCGTTAGACAAGACGCTATAAGAGAAACTTGATCGATCACGGCATCCGAAGACCTCGGAATATATCCCCTACGGCAAAAAAAAGAGGCGCCACCTATAGGGACACCTCCGCGCTCTTATGTCATGCGGCCCGTATCTACGGGCCTTCGGACCTAAACTCGATCCCTTCCCCTTCCAGGCCGTGATATGCCCCGTGGCATATCCCAAGACTCG
>CAZQFD010000035.1:7477-9490 GCA_964592535.1 uncultured Lachnospiraceae bacterium
CATTCCCGCCCAAAGTCTTTAGCGTGGGGAAAAGCAGGACGTCTCGTATAGCGTCCGAATCCGTGAGCAGCATGACGAGCCTATCTATGCCGTAGCCTATGCCTCCTGTCGGCGGCATACCTATCATAAGGGCGTTCATGAAATCCTCGTCTGTGGTATTGGCCTCCTCGTCCCCCGCCGCTCTCAGGGCCTCCTGAGCCCTAAAACGCTCTCTCTGGTCTAGGGGATCATTCAGCTCCGAATAGGCGTTGCAGAACTCTCCGCCGTTTATAAATAGCTCAAAGCGTTCGGTATACTCGGGCTTATCAGGCTTACGTTTCGTAAGCGGGCTTATCTCTACGGGATGATCCATGACGAAAGTGGGCTGGATGAGCTTGGCTTCTACATATTCCTCGAAGAAGAGACTGAGTATATCGCCCTTTTTATGTCTTTCCTCAAACTCAAGGCCTCGCTTTGCAGCAAGAGCCTTAGCCTCGTCATCGTCCTTCACCTCGTCGAAACTTATCCCTGTATGCTCCTTTACGAGGTCTACCATGGTAGCGCGCTTAAAAGGCTTCCCGAGATCTATGACATTGCCTCTGAAGTTCAGCGTAGTGGTGCCGCAGACCGCCTCCGCCACATGACGGTACAGCCCCTCGGTCAGATCCATCATGCCGTGGTAGTCCGTATAGGCCTGATACAGCTCCATGAGGGTGAATTCGGGGTTGTGCATGGCGTCCGTGCCCTCGTTTCGAAACACTCTTCCGATCTCATAGACCCTCTCAAGCCCTCCTACTATCAGCCTTTTCAGATATAGCTCAAGCGATATCCGGAGCTTCTTATCCTCATTGAGGGCGTTGAAATGCGTCACGAAAGGGCGAGCGTTGGCTCCGCCGGCATTCTCCACCAGCATGGGCGTCTCCACCTCTATGAATCCGCGTGCGTCGAGATAATTCCTGATCTCTCTTATGATGAGAGACCTCTTGATAAAGGTATCTTTGACCTTTGGGTTCACGATGAGATCCACATATCTCTGGCGATAGCGCATGTCCGTGTCAGTGATACCGTGGAACTTCTCAGGGAGCACCTGCAGGGATTTGGAAAGGAGCGTGATTTCCTCGGCGTGGACAGTTATCTCGCCCATCTTGGTCTTGAACACCTTGCCCCTTACGCCTATCATGTCTCCGATGTCCAGCTTTTTAAAGTCAGCGTACTCCTCTTCTCCTACGGAGTCACGAGCCACATAGGCCTGAATGCTCCCGTTCCTGTCGGATATGTGACAGAACGAGGCTTTGCCCATGACCCTTTTCAGCATGAGCCGCCCCGCTATCGAGACCTCTTTTCCTTCAAAGGCTTCAAAGTCTGACTTTATCTCATCCGAATGATGCGTCTGATCGTACTTCGTTATGACGAAAGGATCTTTGCCTCTTTTCCTCAGCTCCTCGAGCTTATCTCTCCTTGCCTTAAGTATGTGGTTCAGATCTTCTTTATCGGCGTCTTTTCTTACATTCCCGTTTGGCATACGATCCTCCCGTTCGTTTAGACCATCTTCTGTACTTCGAGTATCTCATAGCTCATCACCGCGCCCGAAGGTAAAGTGACGTCTATCTTGTCTCCCGCTTTATGCCCCATGAGCGCCGCTCCTACAGGGCTCTCGTTGCTTATCTTCTTTTTAAGGCTGTCCACTTCCGTGGATCCTACCAGATGATAGGTAGCCTCCGCGCCTCGGCTCAGCTCTTTTATGATGACAGTGCAGCCGATATTTATCTTATCGGGGTCTATGTCCTCGTCTACGACTACTTCCGCGTTCTTAAGTATCTGCTCCAGCTCAAGTATGCGCCTTTCTATCTCACTCTGCTCATCCTTGGCCGCATCATAGTCCGCATTTTCCGACAGGTCTCCCTGTTCCCTCGCGGCTTTGATCTTACGTGCTACTTCCTGTCTTGCGACTACTTTCAGTTCGTGCAGCTCCTCCTCATATTTTTTGAGACCTGCGAGAGTAAGCATCGTTCTCGTTGTTGCCATATATGCTTT